>NZ_JBHJQI010000226.1:0-8846 GCF_042262805.1 Streptomyces sp. NPDC056361 | reverse complement strand
ACCCCGCCCACCCCGCCCCCCGCGATCGCGGCTTTTCGGGGGGGCTGGTTTTTTTTTATACCCCCCCGGGGGCGGCTTGTTTTACACGCGGCCCCCCGTCTCGACTGGTGCGCGAGGGGGGAGTTGAACCCCCACGCCCTTTCGGGCACTGGAACCTGAATCCAGCGCGTCTGCCTATTCCGCCACCCGCGCATTGGGTGTGCTCCGGGCCCTCTCGCTTTTCAGCGGGAGCGCCTGGCGACATCTGAAGATTAGCACGTAGGAGACCGTGGATTCACATCCGTTGTTTCGGCTCCGCTCGCGCAGAACAAGGTGAGGGAGGTGACAGGAGGGGAAGAAGGGGAGGGAGTGGGAGCGGAAGGCGGGGGAGAAGGGTGGAGGAGGAGGGACGAAGGGGATGGACCGCACCGTCGTCCCGCACGGACCTCAGGACCGCGCCCCGGTTCCACCGCCGGGTGCGGGACACTGTCCACAGGCCGCCTCTACGATCCGTGGGGGAAGCCTGTGAGAGGTGACACTCGTCCACAGGGCAGAGAAGGGGAACCAGCCGATTTCCCGACGCGTGGATACGATCAGTAAGCAGTACCAGGACGACAACGACGGAGGAGGTGCCCCATGGGAGTCCTGAAGCGATTCGAGCAGCGCCTCGAAGGTCTGGTCAACGGCACCTTCGCCAAGGTCTTCAAGTCCGAGGTCCAGCCCGTCGAGATCGCCGGCGCGCTCCAGCGCGAGTGCGACAACAACGCGACGATCTGGAACCGCGAGCGGACCGTCGTCCCCAACGACTTCATCGTGGAGCTGAGCACGCCGGACTTCGAGCGTCTCAGCCCCTACTCGGGCCAGCTCGGCGACGAGCTCGCCGGCCTGGTCAGGGACTACGCCAAGCAGCAGCGGTACACCTTCATGGGCCCGATCAAGGTCCACCTGGAGAAGGCCGAGGACCTCGACACCGGCCTGTACCGCGTCCGGAGCCGCACACTGGCGTCGAGTACGTCACAGCAGCAGCCCCCGGCGGGACAGCAGCAGCAGGGTCAGGGACGCGGCGGTTACGGGTACCCCCCGGCCGGCGCCCCGCCCATGCCCGCCTCCCCGCCGCCCGGCGCTCCCGGCCACCGGCCGACCGCGCCCGGCGGCCGCCCCCAGGGCGGTCCCGTCGCCATGCCCGGCGCCGGTGCGGGCGCCGGGACGCGCCGCTGGATCGAGATCAACGGCAACCGCCACCAGATCTCCCGCCCGACCCTGGTCCTCGGCCGCAGCACCGACGCGGACGTGAGGATCGACGATCCCGGCGTCTCCCGCCGGCACTGCGAGATCCGGACCGGAACGCCCTCGACGATCCAGGATCTCGGATCCACCAACGGCATCGTGGTGGACGGGCAGCACACCACCCGCGCTACGCTCCGCGACGGCTCGCGGATCGTCGTGGGCAGCACCACCATCGTTTACCGGCAAGCCGAAGGGTGAAGCGGGGGCAATGTCAGAGCTGACCCTGACGGTCATGCGGTTGGGTTTCCTGGCCGTTCTGTGGCTGTTCGTCATCGTGGCCGTCCAGGTCATCCGCAGCGACCTCTTCGGTACGCGGGTCACCCAGCGCGGTTCGCGGCGCCAGGAGGCGCGGCCGCAGCAGGCCGCGCGCCAGGCCGCCGCTCCTCCGCAGCAGCGCGGCCAGCAGAGCGGGGGCGGCCGCCAGCGCCGCGGTGCCCCGACCAAGCTGGTCGTCTCCGAGGGCACCCTCACCGGCACGACCGTCGCCCTCCAGGGCCAGACGATCACGCTGGGCCGGGCGCACGACTCGACGATCGTGCTGGACGACGACTACGCCTCCAGCCGTCACGCCCGGATCTACCCGGACCGCGACGGCCAGTGGATCGTCGAGGACCTCGGGTCCACGAACGGCACCTACCTCGACCGGACCCGTCTCACCACCGCCACGCCGATTCCGCTGGGCGCGCCGATCCGCATCGGCAAGACCGTCATCGAGCTTCGGAAGTAGTGCTACATCATGAATAGGCACGAGCGGAGCGAGCGAGCCGGGACGGTCCCCGCCAAAGGCCGTGCCGCGCTCCTGACCGGAGCGACTGAAGCGACCGGCGTGACCGGAGCGACCGGAGGGTGGGCAGTGTGGGTCGAGACCGGCTGTACCCCGATGCAGCGTCGACAGGGCAGGTGCGCATGACTCTGTCCCTGCGATTCGCCGCGGGCTCGCACAAGGGCATGATCCGCGAGGGCAACGAGGACTCGGGCTACGCCGGGCCCCGGCTGCTCGCCATCGCCGACGGCATGGGCGGCCAGGCCGCCGGCGAGGTCGCCTCCTCCGAGGTGATCTCCACCCTGGTCACCCTCGACGACGACGTCCCCGGCTCCGACATCCTCACCTCGCTCGGTACGGCGGTGCAGCGCGCCAACGACCAGCTCCGGATGATGGTCGAGGAGGACCCGCAGCTGGAGGGCATGGGCACCACGCTCACCGCCCTGCTGTGGACGGGCCAGCGGCTCGGCCTCGTGCACGTCGGCGACTCGCGCGCCTACCTGCTCCGCGACGGCGTCCTGACCCAGATCACCCAGGACCACACCTGGGTCCAGCGCCTCGTCGACGAGGGCCGGATCACCGAGGAAGAGGCCACCACCCACCCGCAGCGCTCGCTCCTCATGCGCGCGCTCGGCAGCGGCGACCACGTCGAACCCGACCTCTCCATCCGCGAGGTCCGGGCCGGCGACCGCTACCTCATCTGCTCCGACGGCCTGTCCGGCGTGGTCTCGCACCAGACCCTCGAGGACACCCTCGCCAGCTACCAGGGCCCCCAGGAGACCGTGCAGGAGCTGATCCAGCTCGCGCTGCGCGGCGGCGGCCCCGACAACATCACGGTGATCGTCGCCGACGTCCTCGACGTCGACGGCGGCGACACCCTCGCCGGTCACCTCAGCGACACCCCGGTCATCGTGGGCGCGGTCGCCGAGAACCAGGCCGCGCAGCTGAACGACGGCGGCGCGATGCAGACCCCGGCCGGCCGCGCCTCCGGCCTCGGCCGCACCGCACCCCACCAGCAGCCGCCCGCCGGCGGCTTCGGCCCGCCCGGCAGCGGAGACGACCACGGGTACGGCGGCATGCCGCCGCAGGGATCCTTCGAGTCGTACACGGACGACGACTTCCAGAAGCCGCGCACCGGCCGCAAGTGGCTCAAGCGCTCCTTCTTCCTCCTCCTGATCCTCGCCGTCGCCGGCGGCGGGCTCTACGGCGGCTGGCGCTGGACGCAGACGCAGTACTTCGTCGGCGCCAAGGACCAGCACGTCGCGCTGTACCAGGGCATCAGCCAGGACCTGGCGTGGGTCTCGCTCTCGAAGGTCGAGAAGGACCACCCCGAGATCGAACTCAAGTACCTGCCCGCCTACCAGCAGAAGCAGGTCGAGGACACGATCGCGGGCGGCAGCCTCGCCAAGGCCCAGACGAAGATCGCCGAGCTCTCCGTGCAGGCCACGGCCTGCAAGAAGACCGAGCAGCGCCGTGAGGCCGCCGAGAAGGCCGCCGCCGACCGCGCGGCCAAGCCGCCGACCCAGAAGCCCGGCGAGCCCGCCACCCCCGACTCCAAGCCCACCACAGCCGCTCCCTCCCCGGGTCCCACCCTCACCGCCGAGGAGCAGAAGCTGGCCTCGAACTGCGGCAAGCAGTAAGCACCCGTAGGGGGCCTTTCACCACCATGAGCGTTGTCACCAACACGACCACCATCGGCGCGATCGAGGCGCCGAGCCGCCGCAACACCGAACTGGCGCTGCTGGGCTTCGCCGTCATCATCCCGGTGTTCGCGTACCTCAACGTGGGCTTGGCCATCGACGGCAAGGTCCCGGCCGGCATGCTCGGCTACGGCCTCGGCCTCGCACTCCTCGCGGGCGTCGCGCACCTCGTGGTGCGCAAGTGGGCCCCGTACTCCGACCCGCTGCTCCTGCCCCTCGCCACCCTGCTCAACGGCATGGGCCTGGTGCTGATCTGGCGCCTGGACCAGTCGCCGCGGCTGATCGCCGCGGCGAAGCGCAACTACGGCTCCTTCAGCCCGGACGCCCCGAGCCAGATGCTGTACTCGGCGATCGGCATCGCCATGTTCGTGGGCGTGCTGCTGCTGCTCAAGGACCACCGGGTCCTCCAGCGCTACACGTACATCTCCATGGCGGCCTCTCTCGTCCTGCTGCTACTGCCGCTCGTCCCGGGCCTCGGTGCGGACGTCTTCGGCGCCAAGATCTGGATCCGGGTCGGCGGCTTCTCGATCCAGCCCGGTGAGTTCGCCAAGCTGGTCCTGGCGGTGTTCTTCTCCGGATACCTGATGGTGAAGCGCGACGCGCTGGCCCTGGCCAGCCGCCGCTTCATGGGGCTCTACCTGCCCCGTGGCCGCGACCTCGGCCCGATCCTCACGATCTGGGCGGTCAGCCTCCTCATCCTGGTCTTCGAGAACGACCTCGGTACCTCGCTCCTCTTCTTCGGCATGTTCGTGATCATGCTGTACGTGGCGACGGAACGGACCAGCTGGATCGTCATGGGTCTGCTGATGGCCGTGGCCGGCGCGGTGGTGGTGGGCTCCACGGCCAGCCACGTGCAGTCCCGCGTCGCCGCCTGGCTCGACCCGTTCGGCTGCCTGGAGACGGCCACCGACCAGAACATGCTCAACGCCTGTGACCAGATGACGCAGGTGCTGATGTCGTTCGGTTCGGGCGGCATCCTCGGCACCGGTCTCGGCCAGGGCAACTCCGATCTGATCCAGTTCGCCGCCAACTCCGACTTCATCTTCGCCACGGTCGGCGAGGAGCTCGGTCTGGCCGGTGTGATGGTCTTCCTGCTCCTCTACGGGCTGATCATCGAGCGCGGTGTCCGCACCGCCCTCGCGGCCCGCGACCCGTTCGGCAAGCTGCTCGCGATGGGCCTCTCCGGCGCCTTCGCGCTGCAGGTCTTCGTCGTCGCCGGCGGTGTGATGGGCCTCATCCCGCTCACCGGTATGACGATGCCCTTCCTGGCGTACGGCGGTTCCTCCGTGATCGCCAACTGGGCCCTGATCGGCATCCTGATCCGGATCAGCGACACCGCGCGCCGTCCCGCGCCCGCGCCCGCCCCGTCCCCCGACGCCGAGATGACCCAGGTGGTCCGTCCGTGAACAAGCCGCTGCGCCGGGTCGCGATCTTCTGCGGCCTGCTCGTCCTCGCCCTGCTCATGCGGGACAACTGGCTCCAGTTCGTTCGCGCCGACGAGCTGAACGCACATCCCAAGAACCGGCGTGTGCAGATCGAGCGGTACTCGAACGAGCGCGGGAACATCATCGTCGACGGCAAGCCCGTGACGGGCTCCGCCGACTCGGGCGACAAGTTCTACAAGTACAAGCGGACCTATCTGAACGGCCCCATGTGGGCCCCCGTCACCGGATACGCCTCGCAGGCCTACGACGCCAACCAGATCGAGAAGATCGAGGACGGCATCCTCACCGGCAACGACGACCGGCTGTTCTTCGACCGGACGCTCGCGATGTTCACCGGTGAGAAGAAGAAGGGCGGCGACGTCGTCACCACCCTGAGCGGCGCGGCGCAGAAGGCCGCGTTCGAGGGCCTCGGGAGCAAGACCGGTGCCGTCGTGGCGATCGAGCCGAAGACCGGCAAGATCCTGGCGATGGCGTCGACGCCCTCGTACGACCCGTCCTCGTTCGCCGGCTACTCCGGCAAGGACGAGAAGGCGTGGGTCGCGCTGGAGGGCGACAAGAACAAGCCGAAGCTGAACCGCGCGATCCGCGAGATCTACCCGCCCGGTTCCGTCTTCAAGGTCGTGACCGCCGCCGCGGCGCTGGAGAACGGCAAGGTCACCGACATCAACGCGGCGACCGAGACGCCCGAGGGCTGGAAGATCCCGCTGTCGACCAAGCCGATGAAGAACCACTCCGGCGGCTGCGCCAACGCGAGCCTGAACGAGGCGCTGCGGATCTCCTGCAACTCGGTCTTCGCGAAGCTCGGCGACGACGTCGGCCGCGACAAGATGGCCGAGATGGCCGAGAAGTTCGGTTTCAACGCCGAGCAGTTCACCCCGGTCCGCTCCGCAGCCTCCGTCTACGACAAGAAGGCCGACCGCGGCGGCAACGCGCTCTCCTCGATCGGCCAGTTCAACACGGCGACCACCCCGCTCCAGATGGCGATGGTCACGGCCGCGATCGCGAACGACGGCAAGCTGATGAAGCCGTACATGATCGACGAGCTGCGCGCCCCGAACCTCGATCTGATCAAGAAGAACGAGCCGGAGGAGATGAGCCAGCCGGTCTCTCCGAAGAACGCTCAGCTGCTCCAGGAGATGATGGAGAACGTCGTCTCCACCGGCACCGGCGGCAAGGCCGACCTGAACATGGACGGCGTGAAGGTCGGCGGCAAGACGGGTACGGCCCAGCACGGCGAGAAGAACGCCAAGCGTCCGTACGCGTGGTTCATCTCATACGCGAAGACCTCCGAGGGCTCTCCCGTCGCGGTCGCCGTGATCGTCGAGGACTCGGCGGGCACCGACCGCGAGGACATCAGCGGTGGTGGTCTGGCGGCCCCGATCGCGAAGGCCGTCATGAAGGCGGTCGTGAAGAGCCGGGGCTGATCTCCGGACCCGGTACGCGTCAGGTACCGGTCGGGTATCAGCTGGCGGCCCCGGGCGGAACACATTCCCGGGGCCGGTACCGTATCCGCGAACAGCACACACCGCCGGACCACCCATGGGTGCGGTCGGGACAGACGGAGAGGGCTGGATTAGCTATGGAAGAGCCGCGTCGCCTCGGCGGCCGGTACGAGCTGGGCTCGGTGCTCGGCCGTGGTGGCATGGCCGAGGTATACCTCGCCCAGGACACCCGGCTCGGCCGCACCGTCGCCGTGAAGACGCTGCGGGTCGACCTGGCCCGCGACCCGTCCTTCCAGGCCCGGTTCCGCCGTGAGGCACAGTCCGCCGCCTCTCTGAACCACCCGGCGATCGTCGCCGTGTACGACACCGGCGAGGACTACGTCGACGGGGTCTCCATCCCGTACATCGTGATGGAGTACGTCGACGGGTCGACCCTGCGTGAGCTGTTGCACTCCGGGCGCAAGCTGCTGCCCGAGCGCACCCTCGAGATGACGGTCGGCATCCTCCAGGCGCTGGAGTACTCGCACCGCGCCGGCATCGTGCACCGTGACATCAAGCCGGCGAACGTCATGCTGACGCGCACCGGCCAGGTCAAGGTCATGGACTTCGGCATCGCGCGCGCCATGGGCGACGCGGGCATGACCATGACGCAGACCGCCGCGGTGATCGGCACGGCCCAGTACCTCTCCCCCGAGCAGGCCAAGGGCGAGCAGGTCGACGCCCGCTCCGACCTGTACTCCACGGGCTGCCTGCTGTACGAGCTCCTCACGGTCCGGCCCCCCTTCATCGGCGACTCCCCGGTCGCGGTCGCGTACCAGCACGTCCGCGAGGAGCCGCAGCCGCCGAGCAACTTCGACGGCGAGATCACGCCCGAGATGGACGCCATCGTCCTGAAGGCGCTGGTCAAGGACCCCGACTACCGCTACCAGTCCGCCGACGAGATGCGCGCGGACATCGAGGCCTGCCTCGACGGCCAGCCGGTCGCCGCGGCCGCCGCGATGGGCATGGGGATGGGCATGGCGGGCGCGCCCGCGTACGGCGGGGGCTACGGCGGCTATCCGCCGGAGGACCAGCCGACCACGGCCCTGCGCCAGGCCGACCCGGCCGGCCAGACGTCGATGATGCCCCCGGTCAACGCGGACGACAACGGCGGCGGCTACGGCTACGACGACCGCCCGGACCGCCGTCGCGGCGGCCAGAAGAAGTCGAACACCTCGACGATCCTGCTGGTCCTCGCGGGCATCCTGGTGCTCGTCGGCGCGATCTTCATCGGCGTCTCGCTCTTCGACAAGCAGGAGGGCACGCAGCAGGTCACCGTGCCCCAGCTGGTCGGCCAGGACATGAAGTCGGCGACGACGCTCGTGGGCAACGCCCAGGTGAAGGTCCAGCAGGCCGGCACCGAGCGCTGCGACCAGCCCAAGGGCCTGATCTGCCGGCAGACCCCGGCCGCGGACAACGTGGCCAAGATGGACGTCGGCGGCACGGTCCAGGTGTACGTCTCCGAGGGCTCCCCCCTCGTGGAGGTCCCGGACGTCGTCGAGCAGTCCGAGGAGCGCGCCCGCGAGAGCCTGGAGAGCAAGGGCTTCAAGGTCAAGGTCGAGCAGCAGGAGTCGGAGGAGGACCCGGGTACGGTCCTCAGCCAGAACCCGCAGAGCAACACCAAGGCGGAGAAGAACTCCGAGGTGACGATCACCGTCGCGAAGCAGAACCAGGTCACGGTTCCGCCGGTCGTCGGCAACCAGCTCGCCCAGGCCGAGCAGCAGCTCAAGGACCTCAAGTTCGTCGTGGTCACCGAGTACGTGGACTCCAACGACCCCAAGGACCAGGTCCTCTCCCAGACCCCCGAGGGCAACGGCAAGGCCGCCGAGGGCTCCGAGGTCAAGCTCCGCGTCTCCAAGGGCCCGCAGCAGACCCAGGTCCAGATCCCCATGGGGATGAGCGGCAAGAAGTTCAAGGAGGTCAGGGACCAGCTCCAGGGCATGGGCCTGACGGTCATCCAGCAGGGCTCCGACAAGGAGGACGCCATGGTCATCGGCACCAACCCGCCGGAGGGGTCGATGGTCAACACGACCGACCCGATCACCGTCGTCACGATGGGCGGCGGCGACGGCCGCAACGGGGACAGTCGAGGCGGCGGCTTCTTCGGCTGACGGCCAGGCGGCCAGGCGGCCAGGCGGCCTGATGGTCGTCCCGCGCACGAGAACGGGAGAGCCCCGGCATCCGGATCGGA
>NZ_JBHJQI010000225.1:0-8881 GCF_042262805.1 Streptomyces sp. NPDC056361 | reverse complement strand
GGAACTCTCCCGTCGCCAACCCCCTTGATTCCGAACGGTGTTACTGCCGGCCGACGTATGCCGCCAGGTGCTCGCCGGTGCGGGTCGAGCGGTTCTCCACGAGTTCGGCGGGCGTGCCCTCGAAGACGACCCGGCCGCCTTCCTGACCGGCGCCGGGGCCGACGTCGACGATCCAGTCGGCGTGCGCCATCACGGCCTGGTGGTGCTCGATGACGATGACCGACTTGCCGGAGTCGACGAGGCGGTCGAGCAGGCCGAGGAGGTTCTCCACGTCGGCGAGGTGGAGGCCGGTGGTCGGCTCGTCGAGGACGTAGACGCCGCCCTTCTCCGCCATGTGCGTGGCCAGCTTGAGCCGCTGGCGCTCGCCGCCCGACAGGGTGGTGAGCGGCCGGCCGATGTCGAGGTAGCCGAGGCCGACGTCGGAGAGGCGCTCCAGGATGCGGAGGGCGGCGGGGACGCGGGTCTCACCGGCGCCGAAGAAGTCCTTCGCCTCGTCGACCGGCATCGCGAGGACCTCGCTGATGTCGCGGCCGCCGAACCGGTACTCGAGGACCGACGCCTCGAACCGCTTGCCCTCGCAGTCCTCGCAGGTGGTGGCGGCGCCCGCCATCATCGCCAGGTCGGTGTAGATGACGCCGGCGCCGTTGCAGGTGGGGCAGGCGCCCTCGGAGTTGGCGCTGAACAGGGCCGGCTTCACGCCGTTGGCCTTGGCGAAGGCGTTCCGGATCGGGTCGAGCAGCCCGGTGTACGTCGCCGGGTTGCTGCGGCGCGAACCCTTGATCGGCGCCTGGTCGACGGAGACCACGCCCTCGCGGCGCGCCACCGAGCCGTGGATCAGCGAGCTCTTGCCGGAGCCGGCGACGCCGGTGACCACGCAGAGCACGCCGAGCGGGATGTCGACGTCGACGTCCTGGAGGTTGTGCGTCCTGGCGCCGCGGATCTCCAGGTGCCCGTCGGCCTTGCGCACCGTGTCCTTGACGGCGGCGCGGTCGTCGAAGTGGCGGCCGGTGACCGTGCCGCTGGCGCGCAGCCCGTCGAGGGTGCCCTCGAACATCACCTGGCCGCCGCCGGAGCCGGCCCGCGGGCCGATGTCGACGATGTGGTCGGCGATGGCGATCGTCTCCGGCTTGTGCTCGACGACGAGGACCGTGTTGCCCTTGTTCCGCAGCTCCAGGAGCAGGTCGTTCATCCGGCTGATGTCGTACGGGTGGAGGCCGGTGGTGGGCTCGTCGAAGACGTAGGTGGTGTCGGTGAGCGAGGAGCCGAGGTGGCGGATCATCTTGATCCGCTGGCCCTCGCCGCCGGACAGGGTGCCCGCGGGGCGGTCCAGGGAGAGGTAGCCGAGGCCGATCCGCACGATCGAGTCCAGGGTGTGCAGCAGCTTGGCGAGCAGCGGCGCGACCGACGGCTCGTCGAGGCCGCGGACCCAGGCGGCCAGGTCCCTGATCTCCATCGCGCAGGCGTCGGCGATGGAGACGCCGCCGATCTTCGACGACCTGGCCTCCTCGCTGAGCCGCGAACCGCCGCACTCGGGACACGAGGTGAAGGTGACCGCGCGCTCCACGAACGCCCGGATGTGCGGCTGGAGGGAGTCCTTGTCCTTGGAGAGCATGGACTTCTGGATCTTCGGGATCAGGCCCTCGTAGTTGAGGTTGACGCCGTCGACCTTGACCTTGCGCGCCTCGCCGTGGAGGAACTCCGCCATCTCGTCGGCGGTGAAGTCGCGGATCGGCTTCTTCGGGTCGAGGATGCCCGAGTCGGTGTAGACCCGGGTGGTCCAGAAGCTGTCCTGCTTCCAGCCGGGGATGGTGAACGCGCCGTCGCCGAGCGCCTTCGACTCGTCGTACAGCTGGGTGAGGTCGATGTCGTTCGCGGTGCCGCGGCCCTCGCAGCGGGCGCACATGCCGCCGTGGTAGACGGCCTTGGTGACGACGAGCTTCTCGCCCTTGCCCTTGTCGATGCTCATGGCGCCGCTGGCGACCCGCTTGGGGACGTTGAAGGCGAACGCGCTGGGCGGGCCGATGTACGGCGCGCCCAGGCGGCTGAAGAGGATGCGGAGCATCGCGTTGGTGTCGGTGGCGGTGCCGACCGTGGAGCGGGGGTCGGCGCCGAGGCGCTGCTGGTCGACGACGATCGCGGTCGTCAGCCCTTCGAGGACGTCGACCTCGGGGCGGGCGATCGACGGCATGAAGCCCTGGACGAAGGCGCTGTACGTCTCGTTGATCATCCGCTGGGACTCGGCGGCGATCGTGCCGAACACGAGGGAGCTCTTGCCCGAGCCGGACACCCCGGTGAACACCGTCAGTCTGCGCTTGGGGAGCTCGACGCTGACGTCCTTGAGGTTGTTCACCCGTGCCCCGTGCACGCGGATCAGGTCGTGACGGTCGGCGACGTGCGGCTCGGCGGAGCGCGCGTCCGTGCCGGTGTCCTTGCTCATGGTCTCTCCATCTCTCCGGATGGGACCGCCCTTGCCCGGCCCCATCCGGCGAGCTTAGGCGGGCACGCTCGAATCCCCCTCGAATCCCGCTCGAATTCTCCTCGCGGGGGGCTTGAGGAGAATTCGAGCGGGAATCCAGGGGGACGCGAGCCGGATCGGGGGGGATGGGCCGGGTGCGAGGGGCGCTCCGGGCGGGCGGGGCGGAGGCGGCCGGGGTCAGCGCTCCTGGAGGAGGCCGAGGACGTTGCCGTCGACGTCGGTGACGGTGGCCACGAGACGGCCGCCGCCGACCTCGGCGGCGGGGTTCTGCACGACGGCGCCGGCCGCGATCACCTCGGCCAACTTCGCCTCGATGTCCGGCACGTGCCAGTAGGCGACCGGGGACGCCATGCCCTGCGTGCCCGCCCCGGGGACCAGGCCGATGTGCTGCCCCGCGACGTCGAAGCCGACGTAGAAGTCCTCGTCGGTCTGCGGTTCGACGCCGAGCAGTGCGGTGTACACGGTCTTGGCCGTCGCCAGGTCCTTGACGGGGTGGAGCACCGTCTTGATTCCCTGGGTGCCGGGGTGGGACATGATCACTCCTAGGTCGGGATCGTGTTTCCGCATGCTAGGGAAAACCCCTCCCCGGATGCTTCTCCGTTCTTGCTCACTCAAGTGGGATTCCAGCCATCTTTGACCGGAATTACAGAGCGCCTTGTCAGGCTGCGAGCGCGTTGCATCCAGAAGGGGAATCACGTGAAGAAGCTCGCATTGGTCACAACGGTGATCGTGACCGGCCTGGTGGGTCCGGCCGTCACCCCGGTGGCGGCGGTGGAGGCGGTCACGCCGGCCGCAAGCGTGGCCTGGTCGCCGTGTCCGGAAAACGATCCGACCCTCGGAGCCATGCTCAAGGGCCTCGAGTGCGGCACGGTCCAGGTGCCGCTCGACTACAGCCAGCCCGAGGGCCGGAAGATCAGTCTGGCACTGACCCGGGCCAAGCACACCGTCGCCGACGCGCAGTACAAGGGCGTCGTGATCCTGCACCGCGGCCAGTGGCCCGGCCCGATCGCGCGCGACCTGCCCACCCGTTACGCCAAGGGCACCACCGGCCTCGCGGCGGACGTCGGCGCGGCCTACGACTTCATCGGCTTCGACCCGCGCGGCGTCGGCGCCAGCGAGCCGGCGATCGTCTGCGACCCGACCTACATCAACCCGGGCCAGGCGCTTCCCGAGCCCGTGCCGGCCTCGCCCGCCGCCGAGCAGGCCCTGGTGGACCGGGCCCGCGCGTACGCCCAGAGCTGCGGACAGCAGTACGGCGACGTGCTCGACCACCTGACCACCAAGGACTCCGCGCGCGACCTGGAGCAGATGCGCATCGCGCTCGGCCAGGAGAAGATCACCTACTTCGGCACCGACTGGGGCACCTACCTCGGCTCGGTCTACGCCTCCATGTACCCGAACCGGGTGCAGCGGATGATCCTCGACAGCGTGGTCAGCCCGAGCGGCGTCGGCTTCCTCAACCAGCTCGGCAAGAACTTCACGACCGAGCAGAACGCCGGCATCTTCTTCACCTGGGTCGCCAAGTACGACTCCGTCTACCACCTGGGCACGACCGCCGCCCAGGTCGAGGCGAAGTACTACCAGGCCCAGGAGAGCCTGAGGACCGCGCCCGTCGACGGCAAGATAGGCCCGGCGGAGTGGGCCGACGTCTTCGAGCCGGTCGTCTACCGCCACTGGATCTGGCTGAACCGCGCGAAGATCCTCTCGGACTTCGTCGTGAACAACGACCCGACGTCGCTGAAGGCCAACTTCTCCGACCCGGGCTTCCCGCACCAGAACCGCCACACCATGACCAACGCGGTCAACTGCACCGACGGCCCGTGGCCGAAGGACTGGAACACCTACAGCGCGGCCTACCACTCCCAGTACGCCGTCGGCACCACCTTCCTGACCTGGAACAACGCCTGGTACACCGCGCCGTGCGCCTTCTGGCCGGCCGCCTCCCAGACCCCGGTGCAGGTCGGCAACTCCTCGGTGGACGTCCTCATCGTGCAGCCCGAGTTCGACACCTCGCACGGCGTCCTCGGCGCCTACGACACGCACCTGCGCTTCCCCAACTCCCGCTTCATCATGGAGAAGGGCGGCCACAGCGTGGGTGCGGCCCTGTCGGCGAACGGCAACACCTGCCTCAACGCCTACCTCAGCGACTACCTGAGGGACGGCACCCGGCCCGCCTCCAAGTGGGGTGTCGACGCCACCTGCGCGGCGGCTCCCGACCCGGTGCCGGCCGGCGCCTGAGCGGACACGGACGCGCCCCGCATGAGCGAGACATGCGGGACGCGGACGGGCCCCGCATGAGCGAGACATGCGGGGCCCGTGGCCTCCGTGACGAAAGGAAGCGGCGTTCTCCGGGAAGGCTTCGCCCGGAGGGCGCCGCTCCGGCTCAGCGCACCGCCGTGGCCGCACCGGCCCGGTGGGCGTCGGCCAACTGGGCCAGGGTGCGCGCGAGTTCGTTGGGCGCGGGCATCGTGAGGACTTCCAGGCGCAGCCGCCGGGCGTTGGCCCGGAGCGTCTCGTCCTCGATGAGCCGGACGATCGCGGCGCGGACGCCGGGCCCGTCCACCTCGGCGGGCTTCATGGCGAGCCCCGCCCCCGACCGCTCCAGGCACTGGAGCTTCAGCGGCACGTCGAACGCCCGGCTGACGAGCAGCTGGGGGACGCCGTAGCGCAGCGCGCAGCCGAACGACCAGGTCCCGCCGTGGTGCACCATGGCCGTGCAGGTCGGCAGGACGTCGGCGAGCGGCACGGACTCCACCAGGCGGGTGTTGTCCGGCACCCGGCGCAGCTTGTCCTGGGACTCCCGCGGCAGCGTGAGGACCAGCTCCATCTCCAGATCGCCGACCGAGTCGAGGATCTCCTGGATCTTCTCGACGGGCAGCAGCTGCCGCACCGGCCCGTCGTTCACCGCGTCGCCGAACGTCATCAGGACCCGCGGCGCGCGCGGCGGCTCGGCCAGCCAACGCGGCACCACCGTCGGGCCGTTGTACGGCACGAACTGCATGGGGAGCGTCGTCGGCCGGGAGTCGGGGCGGAACGCGCCGGGCAGCGGGTCGATCGTGAACTGGCCGTTCACCAGGTCCTCGGAGAACTCGACGCCGTACTTCCCCGCCCAGCCGGACAGCCAGTCGCGCAGGCCGTCGGCGCGGTCCTCCGGGGGCTGCTGCCGCTGCGCGTGCAGGAAGTCCTCGCGCATGCGGCTGTAGACGTCCACCGAGTACAGCACCCGGGCGTGCGCCGCGCCGACCGCGGCGGCGGCCACCGCGCCCGCGAACGCCTTCGCGCCCCAGAGCACCAGATCGGGCTTCCATTCGAGGGCGAAGCCGACCACGTCGTCCATCATCGTGTCGTTGGACCGCCGGGCCTGCGGCAGCACCAGGTTCTCGAAGACCCCGGTGGCCTGCTCCCAGCTCAGCCGGTCGCGGTCGGGGCGGACGTCGAACAGCGGGTCGAGGCCGCCCCCCTGCCCCGGTCCGCCGGGTCCGCCCGGTCCGCCCTGCGCCGCCCCGCCGGCCGCGGGCGCCGCCGCCGCCTTCTTCCGCTGGTCGCGCCGGTCGCGCTGCCTGCGCACCTCGGCGGTCTCGCCCGGTCCGACGCTGATGCCGGTGAGCCCGGCCCCGGTGACGTCGTCGAGGAGGTCGGGCCAGCCGGCCACCCGTACCTCGTGGCCCGCGGTCTGCAGGGACCAAGCCAGCGGAATCAGGTTGAACAGGTGCGTCTTAAAGGGAAACGGCACAATGAGTACACGCATGACGGACCGCCTTCGCGTCGGGGCCGGGGGAGTTTGGGGGTGCTCCGCCCTTGCCGGTCCCGATCATCATGCTCACGCGTCCGGTACGGGTCTTCTCCAGATTTGCCGGGTGCCACCGGTTGCGGCGGTGACCAGGAGCGTGACGGCGGCGACCACGAGGGCCGCCGGGACCGGGCCCGCCAGATCGCAGAGCGCGCCCATGACCAGGATCGACACCGCCACGCCGGAGGGCAGCAGGGTCGCCCGCAGCGTCACCACCGACGACAGCTCCTCGGCGGAGGCCGCGGCGAGCAGCCGGTTGTTGAAGTGCACGAAGGCAACCTCGAAGAGCACCAGGAACACCGCGTACAGCACCAGCGTCGGTGCCGTACGGCCCACCAGGACCGCGGCGAGCAGCGGCGCCATGGGCAGCACCGCCCAGACGGCCGACGGGACCCGGTCGAGGTACTGCTGCGCCGGCAGCGCGGCGAGCGAACCCGCGAAGATCGCGAGCGCCGACATCGCGACGAACACGCCCACCAGGCGGGTCCCGCCGTCCAGGAGGTGGAGCGGGATCACGGTGACGGCCACCGTGTGGAAGCCCTGCCAGAACGCCACGAGCAGGAACCGGGCGAACAGCCGGCGCACCACCGGGTCCTCGACCCGCAGCCGGGTGTCGGCCGCGGCCTTCTCGCCGTCCTTCTCCCCGGAGGCGGCGACCCCGGACGCCGGCAGCGCCCAGGCGAGCAGCGCGGAGAGCGCGAGGGTCGCCGCGTTCACGGCGATCAGGCCCCGCAGCGAGAGGACGGACCCGGCCGGTCCCGCCAGCGCGGCGCCCACGCTCAGGCCGGTCAACTTGCCGATCTCGGCGACGGTGTTGGCCCGGTCGAGCCGGTCGGCCGGGACCGCGCCGCGCAGCACGACTGCGGTGGCCGAGCGGGTGACCGCCTCGAAGAAGCCCCGGGCCAGGACGAGTCCGGTGGCGACGGCGAGCAGCACGGACCCCGGGGCCGCGAGCGCGGCGGCGGTGAGCAGCAGGCTCGCGGGCTCGGCCAGCCGGATCAGCCGCTCCGGGGCGCGCCGGGCGAGCAGCCGGTTGAGCGGTGCGGCGAGCAGCAGCGCGGGCAGCCAGGGGGCGCTCAGGACGGCGCCGGCGAGCAGTCCCGAACCGGTGACGGAACCGACGTGGGTGGACAGGCTCACGAGAAGCAGAAAACTCCCGCACGTGTTGACGAACAGCAATGCGGGAGTGAAATGAGGCGACCGGAATGCCGCGGGAAATAACGTCATGAAGTATCCCTCCAGGGCTGGAGGATGGCAGAGCTGAACGGATTTCGGCCAAGGGGAAGTCTGTCTATCTTGAACACATGACAGCAGCCATAGAGGGCGGCCCGTGCATCGTGATGGTCGATGCCTATGCCGCGGTCCGTTCGCTCGTTCTGGAATTCCGGGAGCAGGGGTGCTCCGTCGTCCGCGTGCAGAGCACGCGTGGCGTGCCGTACGTCTACCGCTCGGCCCCGCACGTTCCCGACGACTTCGTCGCCGACATCGTCCACGAGGGCGACGTCGCGGCCACGGCCGACGCGATCGCGGGGTTCGCGCCGATCGCGGTGATCTCGGGCGGCGAGATCGGCGTGGAGCTCGCGGACCTGCTCGCGGAGCGGCTCGGCCTGCCCGGCAACGGCACCGACCTCAGCGCGGCGCGCCGCGACAAGCACCTGATGATCGAGACCCTGCGGGCCGCCGGGCTCCGCGCGGCCCGGCAGCTGCGGGCCACCGACGCGGACGAACTCGCCGCCTGGCACCGCGAGCTCGGCGGCCGGGTCGTGGTGAAGCCGCCGCGCAGCGCCGGCAGCCAGGGCGTCTCCTTCTGCGACACGCCGGAGGAGTCCGTCGCCGCCTACCGGTCCCTCGCCGACGCCGACGACGTCTTCGACGAGCCCAACCGGGGGGCCGTGGCCCAGGAGTACCTGGCGGGCACCGAGTACATGGTCAACACCGTGAGCCGGGACGGCCGCCACCACGTGTGCGACGTCTGGCGGACCGGCCGGGTCAGCGCGAACGGCGTCGTCGACCTCTGCGACGCCCTGTCCCTCGTCGACTCCGGCAGCCGGGTCGTGGAGCCGCTCACGGAGTACGGCTTCCAGGTCCTCGACGCCCTCGGCATCCGGCACGGACCCGCGCACCTGGAGATCAGGATGACCCCGGACGGTCCGTGCCTGGTCGAGGTCGGCGCCCGGATCGCCGGCGGCGGCATCCCGGCCGCCGCCGGCCTCGGCATCGGCGCCTCGCAGCTGGACTGGACCGTCGAGGCCTTCCTGCGGCCCGAGCGGTTCCACGCCCGCGCGGGGACCCCGTACGAGGTGAAGCGGTACTGCGCGATCGCCGGCATGGTCTCGCCGGTGGAGGGGGTGCTCCGGGAGTACCGGGGGATCGAGGAGATCGAGCGCCTGGAGGGCTTCCACGCCCTGGCGACCCTGGTGAAGCCGGGCCAGGACCTCCGCAGGACGGTCGACGACCTCACGTACCCGGTGATCGTGACGCTGCTGCACGACCTCGACGAGGTCGTGCAGCGCGACCTGAACACCATCCGGCACCTCGACGGCGTCGGGTTCTACGCCCTCGACGGCTCCTGACCGCCGTTCGACCGGGCCCCGACCGGCCGCCGACCGCGCCAC
>NZ_JBHJQI010000224.1:0-9056 GCF_042262805.1 Streptomyces sp. NPDC056361 | reverse complement strand
CCTGTCGACACCTTCCCGTCCGCGGGCGACGACGGGAAGGTGACGACAGGCCCTAGCGCAGGTCGAACTCGCCGTCCCTGGCGCCCAGGACGAACGCGTCCCACTCGGCCTTCGTGTACCGCAGCACGGTCTCCCTGTCGAGGGACGAACGCATCGCCACCCCTCCCTCGGGAAGGCGCGCGATCTCCACCCGCTCCTCGTCCGGGTCCGTCCCCGGAGCCCCCTGCCACTCGACGCCGGAGATGTCGAGCGCGTACAACTCGTCCTTCTGCCGCTGCTTCTCCGCGGCCCGGGCGGCGTCCGCGCTCTCGGCGGTGGTCTCGTGGGCGTCGGTCATCGGCGCTTTCCCTTCGCGGTGGTACGGCGGTCCCTCCCACAGTAGTGGGAGGGACCGCTCCACTCAGTGCTGTTCGGGCAGCCAGCCCAGCTGCACCAGCGGCGTCCCGCGCTTCCGCGACACGAACGTGCCCCGGCCCGGCGGCATCGGCCGCGCCCGGACACCGCCCAGGACGTCGCCCTCCTGCGGATCGCCGGAGAGGATCACGCCCTGCGCGCCCAACTCCCGCATCCGCTGCAGGAACGGCTCGTACATCGCCCGCGAGGCACCCGCCTGGCTGCGCGCCACGATGAAGCGGATGCCGACGTCCCGCGCGAACGGCAGGTTCTCCACCAGGACCGCCAGCGGGTTCCCCGAGTTGGTGGCCACCAGCTCGAAGTCGTCGACGAGCACGAAGAGCTGCGGCCCCGTCCACCAGCTGCGGTCGCGCAGCTGCTGCGGCGTGATGTCGGGCTTCGGCGCCCGCTTCGTCATCACCGTGTTGATCGCGTCCATGTGCATCTGCATGGCCGACGCCATCGGCGCGTACTCCAGCAGGTGCGAGGGCGCCACGGCCTCCAGCATCGTCCGCCGGTAGTCGCCCACCACGATCCGCGCCTGCTCCGGCGTGTACCGCTCGCACAGCTGCTTGGCGATGAGCCGCAGCAGCGCCGTCTTGCCGGACTCGCTCTCGCCGAAGACCAGCAGGAACGGATCCGCCTCGAAGTCGACGAACACCGGCTCCAGGTTCGTCTCGTCGATGCCGATCGCGATGCCGTGCTGCGGGTACTCGAAGCCCTTCGGCAGCTGCTCCGCCGGCAGCCTGCGCGGCAGCAGCCGCACCGCCGGGGCCGGCGCACCGGTCCAGCCCGCCTTCACCGCCCGCACGAACGCCGCCGTGCCGTCCGCCAGGTCGGCGGACGAGCTCGACCCGTCGATCCGCGGCAGCGCCCCCATGAAGTGCAGCTTCTCCGGCACCTGGCCGCGCCCCGGCACCCCGGTCGGCACGTTCGCCGCGACCTTGCGGTCGAACTCCGAGTCCATGACGTCACCGAGCCGCAGCTCCAGCCGCCCCAGCATCTGGTCCTTCAGCGCGGCCCGCACCTCCATGTACCGGGAGGCGGTGATCACCACGTGGATGCCGTAGCCCAGACCGCGCGCCGCGATGTCGGCGACGATCGGCTCCAGCATGTCGTAGTCGTTGCGGAAGCCGCCCCAGCCGTCCACGACCAGGAACACGTCGCCCCACGCCTCGCCCGGCAGCTCGCCCGCGGCCCGCTTGCGCCGGTAGGTCGCCATCGAGTCGATGGCGTGCGTACGGAAGAACTCCTCCCGCCGGTTGAGCACGCCCATCACCTCGGCGACCGTCCGCCGCACCCGCTCCGGGTCGAGCCGCGACGCGACCCCGCCGACGTGCGGCAGGTCCGCGAGCGACACCATGCCGCCGCCGCCGAAGTCCAGGCAGTAGAACTGCACCTCGGCCGGGGTGTGGGTGAGCGCGAACGACGAGATCAGCGACCGCATGATCGTCGACTTGCCGGACTGCGGACCGCCGACCACCATCATGTGACCGGCCGCGCCCGAGAAGTCCCGGTACAGCACCTCGCGACGCTGCTCGAACGGCTTGTCGATGAGGCCGAGCGGCACGGTGAGCGCGCCCTGCCGCGTGTACTCCGTCGCCGTGAGCCCCCGGTCCGCCGTCTGCGCCAGCCCGGGGAGCAACTGGTCGAGCGACGGCGCCTGGTCGAGCGGCGGCAGCCACACCTGGTGGGCCGGCACGCCCTGCCCCTCCAGACGGCGCACGATCACGTCGAGGACGGTGTCCGCGAGCGCGTCGTCCTCGTCGGCCCGCTGCGCCGTCAGGTACGCCGGGTCCGGCGCCGCGTACACCACCGGTACCGGCGCCGCCGTGAACAGCGCGGGCCGCCGCTCCACCGGCAGCTGCCCGATCTCCAGCCGCGGCCCGCCCGTGCGGTACGTCCCTGACACGTACGCCGCCTTGAAGCGGGTCATCTCGTCCGTGCCGAACTTCAGATAGCCCGAACCCGGCACCGACGGCAGGTGGTAGGCGTCCGGCACGCCGATCGCCGTCCGCGACTCCGCCGCCGAGAAGGTCCGCAGACCGATCCGGTACGAGAGGTACGTGTCGAGGCCGCGCAGCTTGCCCTCCTCCAGGCGCTGCGAGGCCAGCAGCAGATGCACGCCGAGCGACCGGCCGATGCGGCCGATCTGGATGAACATGTCGATGAAGTCCGGCTTGGCGGTGAGGAGTTCGGAGAACTCGTCGATCACGAGGACCAGCGAGGCCAGCGGCTCCAGCGGAGCGCCCGCCGCCCGCGCCTTCTCGTAGTCGTGGATGTTCGCGTAGTTGCCCGCCGACCGCAGCAGCTCCTGGCGGCGCTGCAGCTCGCCGCGGATCGCGTCGCCCATGCGGTCGACCAGCGTCAGGTCGTCCGACAGGTTGGTGATGACCGCCGCCACGTGCGGCATCTGCGACATGCCCGCGAAGGTCGCGCCGCCCTTGAAGTCCGCGAGGACGAAGTTCAGCGTCTCCGAGGAGTGCGTCACCGCCAGGCCGAGCACCAGCGTCCGCAGCAGCTCCGACTTGCCGGAACCCGTCGCGCCCACGCACAGGCCGTGCGGGCCCATGCCCTCCTGCGCGGCCTCCTTCAGGTCCAGCATGACCGGCTGGCCGTCCTCGCCGACACCGATCGGCACCCGCAGCCGCTCGGCCACCGACCGCGGCCGCCAGGTCCGCGCCACGTCCACCGACTCGGCGTCCCCGAGGTTCAGCAGATCCGTGAAGTCCAGATTGGCGAGCAGCGGCTCGTCGTCGTCACCGCCGCCCATCCGCAGCGGCGCCAACTGCCGGGCCAGCGCCTCGGCCGCCGGCAGCGAGATCCCGTCCGGAAGCCCCTCGTACGCGAAACCGCCGCCCGACTCCAGGCGCAGTCGGCCCGGCCGGACCACCACCGACAGGCCACCGCGCGGCTCGTCGAGGTCGCCGGAGACCACCTCCACGATCGTCACGCCCTGGAGGCCCTCGGCCGCCGCGAGCAGCGAGTCCGGCGGCACCATCCCGCCGTCCAGGACGACGACCACGTGCGGCTGGTCGAGCACCGGCTGGTTCTCCCGCGAGAACCGCGGCCGCCCGTCCAGCCTCGAACGGACCAGGTTCTCCAGCTCGCCGAGGTCGTCACCGAACAGCCGCTTCGTACCGGCCCCGTCGACCTGACCGGGCACCTGCGTGTGCGGCAGCCACTTCGTCCAGTCCCACCGCTCCTGCGAGGCCCGCGCCGCCACCACCGCGAGCATCAGGTCGTCGGGGGAGTGCAGCGTCACCAACTGCGCCACCAGCGCACGCGCCACGGCCTGTGCCGACTCCGGTTCACCCGACACCGTCACGTGGTAGAACGCCCGCATCGAGACCGCCATCGGCAGCCCGTCCAGCGTCCCGTGCACCGCGAGGAACTGCTGCATCGCACCCGCGCACAACGGCTCCAGCTCGTCCACCGGGGCCGTGTCGGGCGCCACCAGCGGCGTCGCCAACTGCTGCGCGCCGAGCCCTATGCGCGCCTGCCCGAAGTCGTGGTCGCCGACCCGGCGCTCCCACACCCGCGACCCCTCGGCCACCACCGACCACAACTGCTCGGGGGAGGGGTGCAGATACAGCTGGGCGTCCCGCTGCGCGCGCGCCGTCCGCCGGACCGTACGCCGGGTCTGGGCGAGGTATTTGAGGTAGTCGCGGCGGACATCGGACATTTGCCCCTGCGTACCGCGACGGAATCTGACGAACTGGGCGACGGCCATCGCGACCGTCGACGCCAGCATCAGCGTGCCCATGATCCGCATGATCGGCGACGGCGTCATGAAGAAGAAGACCACCGAGGAACCCATGCCCAGCATCGGCAGGAGCTGCATCAGCGCCGACTCCTGCTGCCCCCGCGGAAGTTCCGGCGGGGACTCCAGGACCAGTTCCTCGCCGGGCACTTCCGGTGGAAGCGCCCTCGGCGGGCGTTTGACGACGATCTGGCTCACCGGCGCATCAATCCCTCGTTGGAGGCGGGCTCGTGGCGGGAGCATCCGCACCGGCACCCCAGTCGGCGACCGAGCGCGCGGACTTCCCCCATGGGACGGCGATCCTACTTGCAGCCCCCATCGGCCGTCCCCGGTAGGGTGGCGCGCGCATCGTGCGCAACCGCGAATCAGGGGGTCCAGACACGTGAGTACGACCGCAGCGACCGGCTTCTGCCGCGTCACCGTCGTGGCGCCGGACAGCCGCATCGACGTCGCGCTCCCCGAGGACATCGCCGTCGCCGACGTCTACCCGGAGATCCTGCGGCTCACCGGGCAGACCCAGGCCGCCGGCACCCCCACCGGATACCACCTGGTCCGCCGCGACGGGTCCGTCCTCGACGGCGCCCGCACGCTCGCCGCCCAGCAGGTCCTCGACGGCGAGGTGCTCTCCCTGCGCCCGTTCGCGCAGTCGCTGCCGCCGGCCGTCTACGACGACGTGTCCGACGCCGTCGCCTCCGCCGTCACCCGCGACCGGCACCTGTGGAGCGACGAGCTGCTGCGCGGCGCCGGCCTCCTCGGCGGCGTGCTGCTCCTCGTCCTCATGGGCTTCGTCCTCTGGTTCGCCGACCCGGTCCGCCACGACATGCACAGCCTCCCCGGGATCATCGCGGGCGCCGCAGGCCTCCTCCTCACCGCCTTCGCGGGCGTCCGCGCCCGCGTCTACGGAGACCGGGCCACCGCCGTGGCCCTCGGCCTCGGCGCGCTGCCGCTGCTGCTCATCGCCGGCTCCGGCATCATCGGCCCCGACGCCGGGGAGGGCCCCGGACGCCTCCAGTTTCTCCTCGGCTGCGTCACCGTGCTCGTCGCCGCGGTCGCCCTCGTCGCGCTCACCCCCAGCGGGGACGCGCCCTTCGTCGCCGCCACCTTCCTCGCCGGCGTCGGCACCCTCGCCACCTTCCTCGCGATCCTCACCGAGACCACCGCCACCGAGACGGCCGCCGTCTGCGCCCCCGTCGCCATCGGCCTGGTCGCCTTCCTGCCCGGCCTCTCCGCCCGCTTCGCCCGCCTCCCCATCGGCTACGCGGCCCCGCGCAGCGCCGCCGACGACGAGTTCCTCGGCGACGCCCAGCAGCCCGGCGAGGAGGCGCAGCCCGTCGACGGCGAGCGCATCGCCCTCCAGGCCCGCCGCGGCCACGAGATGCTCCTCGGCCTGGTCGGCGGCTGCGCGGCCGTCGTCGTCGGCTCCGCCGCCGTGCTCGGCTTCGCCGGCAACGTCTGGGGCCAGCTGCTCGCCCTCGGCGCCGGCCTGGCGATGCTGCTGCGCGCCCGCCTCTTCCGCTACACCTCGCAGGTCGCCTGCGTCCTGGTCGCCGGCATCGCCGCCATCGCGCTGCTCGTCCTCGGACTCTCCCTCAACCCGCCGGCCGACCTGGTCAAGGACCTCCTCATGTACGGCGACCGGGGCGGCCTCGACATCCGTACGATCTGGCTCACCGCGGCCGTCGCCGCCGGAGCCGCGCTGATCACCGCCATCGGTCTGATCATCCCGAGGAAGGGCCTCTCGCCCTTCTGGGGCCGCCTCCTCGACCTCACCGAGGGCTTCGTCCTGCTCTCCCTCGTGCCGCTCTGCCTCGCCGTCCTCGACGTCTTCACCTCGGTCCGTGCGCTGACCAGCAAATAGCTGCGAACGGAAAACGCAACCGGGTGCGCTCCGGCGAGCTGGTACGCTGTGTGACGGCCGTTTGTGTACGCGCTCCCGGTATGCCCCCGAGATTCACTCGGATGCCTCTGGAAGCTGCGCCCATCGGACCTTCGCCCGTGGAGTCACGGAAGCTTCCCCTGAGACCTAGACCAGGGGCACCCGCGGGCGCACGAACACCAAGAGGAGATCCGCGTGGCTCTCGACGCCGCTGTCAAGAAGCAGATCATGGCCGAGTTCGGCACCAAGGAGGGCGACACCGGCTCCCCCGAGGTCCAGGTCGCCATGCTGTCCCGTCGCATCTCGGACCTGACCGAGCACCTCAAGCAGCACAAGCACGACCACCACTCCCGTCGTGGCCTGCTGATCCTGGTCGGCCAGCGCCGCCGCCTGCTGCAGTACCTGGCCAAGAAGGACATCCAGCGCTTCCGTACGCTGGTCGACCGCCTCGGCATCCGCCGCGGTGCGGCCGGCGGCGCCAAGTAAGCAGCCGTTGAGGGAGCGGTTCCCACTTTCAGGGGGCCGCTCCCTTTGCTGTACGTGCACAAAGTGCGCATCGGCACTTAGTCTGGTCGCACAACCCCATACGACGAGCGAGAAGCCGCCGGCCAGCCGCCGGTCCTCGGTAGTGGCCCCCGGAAACGAAAAGCCGGGAGCTTCGATCGAAGACCGGCCCGCACCCGAGGCGAGCTTCTCCGCCACCGTCGCACACCGTCCCCGGCCACACGGGCCCCGGACGCAAAGACGAACACGTAGGAGAAACCGCTAGTGGAGAACGAGACCCACTACGCCGAGGCCGTCATCGACAACGGCGCCTTCGGTACCCGCACCATCCGCTTCGAGACCGGCCGTCTGGCCAAGCAGGCCGCCGGCTCCGCCGTCGCCTACCTGGACGACGACACGATGGTCCTCTCTGCGACCACCGCCTCGAAGCGCCCCAAGGACCAGCTCGACTTCTTCCCCCTCACGGTGGACGTCGAGGAGCGGCAGTACGCGGCCGGCAAGATCCCCGGCTCGTTCTTCCGCCGCGAGGGTCGCCCCTCCGAGGACGCGATCCTCACCTGCCGCCTGATCGACCGCCCGCTGCGCCCCTCCTTCAAGAAGGGCCTGCGCAACGAGATCCAGATCGTCGAGACGATCATGGCGCTCAACCCCGACCACCTGTACGACGTGGTCGCGATCAACGCCGCCTCCGCGTCGACGATCCTGGCGGGCCTGCCCTTCTCCGGCCCCATCGGCGCCACCCGCGTCGCCCTGATCAAGGGCCAGTGGGTCGCCTTCCCGACGCACACCGAGCTCGAGGACGCCGTCTTCGACATGGTGGTCGCCGGTCGCGTCCTGGAGGACGGCGACGTCGCGATCATGATGGTCGAGGCCGAGGCCACCGAGCGGACGATCGAGCTCGTCAAGGGCGGCGCCGAGGCGCCGACCGAGGAGGTCGTCGCCGCCGGTCTCGAGGCCGCGAAGCCCTTCATCAAGGTCCTCTGCAAGGCCCAGTCGGACCTCGCCGCCAAGGCCGCCAAGCCCACCGGCGAGTTCCCGGTCTTCCTGGACTACCAGGACGACGTCCTGGAGGCGCTCACCGCCGCCGTCAAGGGTGAGCTCACCAAGGCGCTCACCATCGCCGGCAAGCAGGAGCGCGAGGCCGAGCTCGACCGCATCAAGGACCTCGCCGCCGAGAAGCTCCTCCCGGCCTTCGAGGGCCGCGAGAAGGAGATCGGCGGTGCCTACCGCGCGCTGACCAAGAAGCTGGTCCGCGAGCGCGTCATCAAGGACAAGGTCCGCATCGACGGCCGTGGCCTCACGGACATCCGTACGCTCGCGGCCGAGGTCGAGGCCATCCCGCGCGTGCACGGCTCGGCGCTGTTCGAGCGTGGCGAGACCCAGATCCTGGGCGTCACCACCCTCAACATGCTCCGCATGGAGCAGCAGCTGGACACCCTTTCCCCGGTGACCCGCAAGCGCTACATGCACAACTACAACTTCCCGCCGTACTCCGTCGGCGAGACCGGCCGCGTGGGCTCGCCCAAGCGCCGCGAGATCGGCCACGGCGCCCTCGCCGAGCGCGCCATCGTGCCGGTCCTCCCGACCCGCGAGGAGTTCCCCTACGCGATCCGTCAGGTGTCCGAGGCCCTCGGCTCCAACGGCTCGACGTCGATGGGCTCGGTCTGCGCCTCCACCATGTCGCTGCTGAACGCCGGTGTGCCCCTCAAGGCCGCCGTCGCCGGTATCGCCATGGGTCTGATCTCCGAAGAGATCGACGGCCAGACGCACTACGTCGCCCTCACCGACATCCTCGGTGCGGAGGACGCCTTCGGCGACATGGACTTCAAGGTCGCCGGCACCAAGCAGTTCGTGACCGCGCTCCAGCTCGACACCAAGCTCGACGGCATCCCCGCCTCGGTCCTGGCCGCCGCGCTGAAGCAGGCCCGCGACGCGCGTCTGCACATCCTCGACGTGATGAACGAGGCGATCGACGTTCCGGACGAGATGTCCCCGAACGCGCCGCGCATCATCACCGTCAAGATCCCGGTGGACAAGATCGGTGAGGTCATCGGCCCCAAGGGCAAGATGATCAACCAGATCCAGGAGGACACCGGCGCCGAGATCACGATCGAGGACGACGGCACCATCTACATCGGTGCCCAGCAGGGCTCGCAGGCCGAGGCCGCCCGCGCCACGATCAACGGCATCGCCAACCCGACCATGCCGGAGGTCGGCGAGCGCTACCTGGGTACGGTCGTCAAGACCACCACCTTCGGTGCCTTCGTCTCCCTGCTCCCGGGCAAGGACGGCCTGCTGCACATCTCGCAGATCCGCAAGCTCGCCGGTGGCAAGCGCGTGGAGAACGTCGAGGACGTGCTCGCGATCGGCTCCAAGGTCCAGGTCGAGATCGCCGAGATCGACCAGCGCGGCAAGCTCTCCCTGATCCCCGTGATCGCGGACGAGGACGCCGAGGGTGACAAGGACGACGCTGCCAAGTGACGTCCCGTAGTTCCCGCGCGACGGCCCGCCCCTCTTCGG
>NZ_JBHJQI010000223.1:0-9107 GCF_042262805.1 Streptomyces sp. NPDC056361 | reverse complement strand
CTGCCCCTCCGTCCTGACGGAGGGGCAGCGGCCCGTCGGCGGTGCGGGTCCGGGGCTCAGAAGTCGACCGCGTCCCGGATCAGCGGGCACGTCATGCAGTGGCCGCCGCCGCGCCCCCGGCCGAGCTCGGCGCCGACGATGGTGACGACCTCCACCCCCGCCTTGCGCAGCAGGGCGTTGGTCTGGGTGTTGCGGTCGTACGTGAAGACCACGCCGGGTTCGACGGCGACGGCGTTGTTGCCGCTGTCCCACTGCTGGCGCTCGGAGGCGTAGACGTCCCCGCCGGTCTCGATCACCCGCAGCGCCGGCAGCCCGAGCCCCTTGGCGACGACGTCGACGAACGGGGTGCCGCCCTCGTCGACGATCTCCACCCCCGGCGCCTTGTCGCCGGGCCGCAGCGAGAAGGTGTGGACGGCGTCCATGATCGTCGGATAGAGCGTCACGATGTCGCGGTCCGCGAAGGTGAACACGGTGTCCAGGTGCATGGCCGAGCGCAGCTTCGGCATCCCGGCCACGATCACGTGCCGGGCGGCACCGTTCCGGAACAGCGCGGCGGCGACCTGCGTGATGGCCTGACGCGACGTGCGCTCGCTCATCCCCATCAGCACCACGCCGTTCCCGACGGGCATGATGTCGCCGCCCTCGAACGTCGCCTGCCCCCAGTCCTGTTCGGGGTCGCCCCACCAGACCGCCGCGTCCTTGAAATCGGGATGGAAGGTGTACACGGCCTTCATGAGGAGGGTCTCGCCGTGCCGGGCGGGCCAGTACAGCGGGTTCAGGGTCACGCCCCCGTACAACCAGCACGTCGTGTCACGGGTGTACAGCGTGTTCGGCAGCGGCGGCATCAGGTACTCGCGCGCCCCCACGCCCTCCCGGGCCAACGCCACGTACCCGGAGCGGAACTCGTCCGGCAGGTCCGCCGTGGACAGCCCGCCGATGAGGAACTCCGCCAACTCGCGCGGCGGCAGCGACTCCAGGAACGCCCGGGTGCCGTCGACGAGCCCGAGCCCGACCTCGTTCGGGACGATCTTCCGGTCCAGGAGCCACCCCCGGGCCTCGGGGATCGCCATCGTGTCCGCGAGCAGCCGGTGCAGCTCGACCACCTCGACCCCGCGCCGCGTCAGCTCGGCGACGAACTCCGCGTGGTCCCGCTGCGCGTTCTCCACCCACATCACGTCGTCGAACAGCAGGTCGTCGGAGTTGGTCGGGGTCAACCGCCGGTGCGCGAGCCCCGGAGCGCACACCAGGACCTTCCGCAGGCGCCCGACCTCGGAGTGGACGCCGAGCACGGGCGCGCCCGTCGAGGTGTCAGAAGTCATCGTGCTGCTGCCTTTCCTGGATGGAGGGACGGTTCGGCGGTGCACCGGGCATCGGTCGGGCGCGCGGGGCGCGGCCGGGCTTCGTTCGGGCCGGCCGGGCGCGGCAGGGCATCGGTCGGACGTGGCCGGGCATCGGTCGGGCGCGCGGTCACAGCTCGATCCAGCCGAGCGCGAGCGCGACCACCCCGACCGCCGCCCCGGCGACCGAGACCGCGCAGAGGACGGCCTCGCCGGGTGAGAAGAGCCGCCGGTCCTGTTCGCGCCGGGCTTTGACGAACAGGAAGGTGGCGGGGGCGTAGAGGATGAAGGAGACGAGGACGAACTTCAGCCCGGCCGCGTAGAGCAGGAACGCCGTGTAGAGGGTGGCGACGGCGGCGACGACCAGCTCGCGCCGGGTGCTCCGCCCCACCGCGCCCTCCTGCCGCGGCCGCAGCGCGATCTTCAGCGCGAAGCCGGCGGCCAGCAGGAACGGGATGAGGCTCAGCGCGCTCGTCAGGTCGAGCGCGAAGTTGAACGCGTCGTCGGAGAAGGCCGTGACGACCAGGACGACCTGGCTGAGCGAGGTCGTCATCAGCAGCGCCGGAACGGGCACGTCGTCGCCGCTGGACCGCCCCAGGAACCGGGGCATGTCCTTGTCCTTGGCGGCGACGAACAGCACCTCGGCCGCCATCAACGTCCAGGCGAGATAGGCGCCCAGGACGGAGATGATCAGGCCGACGCTGACGAACGCCTTGCCCCAGGTGCCGACGGCCGCCTCCAGGACGCCCGCCATCGACGGCTGCCGCAGCTCGGCGATCTCGCTCATCGGCAGGATCCCGTACGACACGATCGTCACCGACGCGAAGATCGCGAAGACGCTCAGGAAGCCCAGCACCGTCGCCCGCCCGACGTCCTCCCGCCGCTTCGCGTGCCGCGAGTACACGCTCGCGCCCTCCACCCCCAGGAAGACGAACACGGTGGCCAGCATCGTCCCGCGCACCTGGTTGAACAGGGAGCCCGCGTAGTCGGCGCCGCCGAAGTTGTCCGCGAACACCGACGGATCGAAGTAGAACAGCGTCAGGACGATGAAGACGAGGATGGGCACGAGCTTGGCGACCGTCACGATCCGGTTGATCGCCGCGGCCTCCTTGACCCCCCGCCTGATCAGCAGGAAGAACGCCCACAGCCCCACCGACGACAGCACGATCGCGAGCGCCGTGTCCCCGTCGCCCAGCGCCGGGGCGATCGCCCCGATCGTCGACATGATCAGCACCCAGTAGGTCACGTTCCCCACGCAGGCGCTCGCCCAGTACCCGAACGCCGAGAAGAACCCCAGGTACTCCCCGAACCCCGCCTTCGCGTACGCGTAGACACCCGCGTCCAGGTCCGGCCTCCGCACCGCCAGCGTCTGGAACACGAACGCGAGCATCAGCATGCCCACCCCCGCGACCGCCCACGCGATCAGCGCCCCCGCCACGCCCGTCTCCTGCGCGAACCTCCGCGGCAGCGAGAACACCCCCGCCCCCACCATCGACCCGACCACCATCGCGGTCAACGTCAACAACGTCAGCTTCGCCGCCGGCGGCGCCCCACCCTCCCTCGCCCCGACCCCAGCCTCCACATCCGCCATGCGCCACCTCGTGCCTCGCGCCCAACCCCCCTGCCCACTCCACACACCACCCCCCCCACTCCTCCCCGGAATCTAATCCACCCCCACCCCTTTGTCCCGATTTAATCCCCCATTCCACCCCACCCTCCTCCCCGCCCCGCGACCCCGGCCGGGCACGCCAAAGGGCACCTACCGAGATCGGTAGGTGCCCTTTCGCTTTCCGTGCCCCCGGCAGGATTCGAACCTGCGACACCCGCTTTAGGAGAGCGGTGCTCTATCCCCTGAGCTACGAAGGCGGCTGGCGAGTGGGTCTGGTCGCCGGGGTCAGTGTAGCGGGTGGCGTGGAGGGGGAGGTGGGGTTGACCGGGTGGGAGGGGGTGCATAGCGTCGCGGGGTGGGTGAGCGGGCGCTTAGGAGGGTGGAGTGGTGGTGGAGAGGCTGACGGCGGAGGGGGCGCCGTTCGAGGTGGTGGACGGGGTGTACGCGAACGGGCCGCGGACGTTGCGGGAGTTCGTGGAGGCGGTCTGGGGGTACGGGGACCGGGTGTTCCTCGTGGCCGAGGGCGAGCGGGTCACGTATCGGGAGTTCTTCGACGCGGCTTGCGGGCTGGCGCGGAGGTTCGTCGGGGAGTACGGGCTGCGGCCGGGGGATCGGGCCGTCATCGCCATGCGGAACGTGCCCGAGTGGCAGGTGGCTTTCTGGGCGGCGCAGCTCGCCGGGCTGGTCGCCGTACCGCTGAACGCCTGGTGGACCGAGGAGGAGTTCGCGTACGCGCTCGGGGACTGCGCGCCGGGGGTGCTGCTGGTCGACGGGGAGCGGGTCGGGCGGGTGCGGGCCTGGGCCGGCGAGCACGGGGTGCCCGGGATCGTTTTCCGGGGGGAGGCGGAGGAGGGGTTCGTCGCGTACGTCGTCGACGACGATCCGCTGGCCGGGCCGCCGATGGTCGAGGTGGCACCCGAGCAGGACGCGACGATCATCTACACCTCCGGGACGACAGGGCGGCCCAAGGGGGCCGTGGCCACGCATCTGGCGCACGTCGGGGCGGCGATGAATCCGCGGTACTTCGCGGCGGCCGCGGCGTTGGCGCGCGGGGACGTTCCCGGGGCGGCGCCGGCGCCGGTGTCGTTGACGACGTTCCCGTTCTTCCACGTGGCCGCCTTCACGTCGTTCTACGCGGTGATGGCGGCCGGCGGGACGTTGGTGATGATGCGGAAGTGGGACGCCGCCGCCGCCCTGGAGCTGATCCGGAAGGAGGGCGTCACGCATTACGCGGGCGTGCCGACCACCGCGCTCCAGCTGCTGGCGCTCGCCCGCGAGACGGGTGACGCGCTGGAGACCCTCACCCTGCTCAGCACCGGGGGTGCCGCCGCCCCGCCGGGGATCGTCGCCGGGGTCACGGAGGGGTACGGGGAGCGGGTCGAGCCGCGGAACGGGTACGGGCTGACGGAGACGTGCGGTGGCGTGTTGTCGAACGTGGGGGCGGAGTATCGGGTGCATCCGGGGAGCGTCGGGCGGCCGTCGCCGGTGACCGAGGTGCGGATCGACCGGCCGGACGCGGAGGGCGTCGGGGAGTTGTGGCTGCGGGGGCAGTGCCTGATCCGCGGGTACTGGGGTGACGAGGAGGCCACCCGGGCCGCGTTCGCCGAGGGCGGGTGGTTCAGGACCGGGGACCTCGCGCGCGTGGACGAGGACGGGCGCGTCAGTGTCGTCGACCGGATCACCGACATGGTGATCCGCGGCGGGGAGAACGTCTACTGCGTCGAGGTCGAGGCCGTGCTGCACGACCACCCCGACGTCGTCGACGCCGCCGTGCTCGGTGTCCCGCACCCGCTGCTCGGGGAGGAGGTCGTGGCCGTCGTGCGGCTGCGCAGTGGCGCGGACCGTGACGTGGAGCGGCTGCGCGCCCATGTCGGGGCGCGCCTCGCCGCGTTCAAGGTGCCCGCCCGGATCCACGTACGGGAGGGGGAGCTGCCGCGGAACCCGACCGGGAAGATCCTCAAGCGGCAGCTGAGGGCGGACGTCGAGGGCGTCTGATGCCGGACGTCGAGGGCGCCTGATGCCGGACTGTCCCCCGTGGGTCCGGGGCCCCGGGTGGCCCGGGCTGTCCGTCGTGGGTCCGGGTGGTCCGGACTGTCCCCCGTGGGTCCGGGTGGCCCCAGGTGGCCCCGGCTGTCCGTCGTGCCCCCGGGTGACCCGGGCCGTCCCGTGCCTCCCGCGTCGCCCCGTCAGTCCCGCGTGATGCGGACGCGGTAGGCGCCGGTGGGGTCTTCTTCGAGGACGGTGATGCGGATGCCGTTGGTGCGGTCGGTGAAGGTTTCGCCGGGACGGTAGGGGGCGTCGGAGAGTTCGGCGTGGACGTTGGCGCGGCGGGTGCAGCCGCCGCTGGCGTGGTCGCTGTCGGAGACGGTGACGGGGCCGTGGCCGGTGTCGACGTCGGATTCGACGCGGTAGACGAGGACGCCCTGCTCGCAGACGGCCTCGTCGTTGCCGTCCTTGCTGCGGACCTCGACGGCGTAGCCGGAGGTGCCGGAGAGGGGGACGAAGGCGAGTTTGGGGCCGCCGGGGACGGCGAGGGGGGTGAGGGTGTAGTCGCCGGTGCCGGTGCCCGAGGCGCAGCTGACCTGGTCGTTGTCGAGCCAGCCGAGCTTCCATTTGTGCCAGCCGAGGAGGTCGTTGTTGGCGCCCCAGTCCTCGGACATGATGTCCCAGTGTCCGACGGTGCCGCCGCCGTCCGAGGTGTAGAGGTCGGGCAGGCCGAAGACGTGGCCGTTCTCGTGGGGGAGGACGCGGTAGCCGGTCTCGGCGAAGCTGCCGGAGCCGTCGTCCTGGCGGCTGTAGACGAAGGACGTGTTGGCGAGCGGGACGCCGTCGGCGTAGGGGGCGTCGTCGTTGCCGGAGAAGGTGACGGACAGGACGGTGTCGAGGGCGGAGGGGCCGGCGTTGGGCGTGACCAGGACGTTGACGAGGTCGTAGGCGCTGAAGTCGACCCGGGCGTCGGCGGCCTTGACGATGTCCTCGACGAGGGAGCGGTAGCCGGGCTCGTACGGTGAGCCGCGCTCGATCCCGTACGCGGAGAACGCCTTGGGCATGCGCAGCCAGTCGGGTATGGGGACCTCGGCCCGGTAGTGGAGGCGGCCGTACGAGCTGGTGCGGAACCAGTCGGCGGTCTGCGGGAAGAACTCGTCGAAGCGGCTGGTCGCGGTGCCGTCCCCGGGGGCGTCGGGGAAGTCGATCATCAGGTTGAGGGCCCTGACCTGGCCCGTGGAGCGGACGTATCCGGGGGCGGTGGGCAGCCCTTCCGACATCTGCACGCCCATCGTGGTGGCGATGCGGCACGGTCCCAGTTGGGCGCCGCCGGGTGCGGCGGCGACCGGGCCGGCCGTCGCCGGGGCGGGGCCGGGGAGGGTGGTGCTCGCGGAGGCGAGCAGCGTGAGGGAGAGGGCCGTGATCGCTGCCAGGGCGACGGGTCTGCGTATCCGTCGGCGGGGGTGCTGCATACGGGCGCCTCTCCGGTGGGGGCAGGTCTGCGGCGCGGGTCCCTCGGCGGGTCCGCGTCGTGCGATCAGCCTGAGGCGGGTGGTGGCGGCGCGCGCGTCGGGTGATCCGATCGTGGGTATTCCGCGGCGGCGGGCGTCTGTGACACAGGTCACATCGAAGCCGGGAAATAACCGGGGACGTGGTCCCCGTTTAACCGTGTGTTCAGCGAAGTGGGGAATCCTTCCCCGGATGGTTCGAAAGAGTGTGAGGAGGCCGAGGCGTGACCAGCACAGCCGACACCGCGCCCGCCCGCCGCGTACCCCGGCCGCGTGCCGACGCCCTGCGCAACCGCGAGCGGATCGTGACGGCCGCCCGCGAGATGTTCGTCGAGTTCGGCTCCCAGGTGCCGTACGACGAGATCGCGCGCCGGGCCGGCGTCGGGAACGCCACGCTCTACCGGAACTTCCCCGAGCGCGCCGACCTCGTCCACGAGGTCGTCCTCTCGCTCATGGCCCGCGTCACCGAGATCGCCGAGAAGGCCGCCGAGGAGGAGGACGACACCTTCGCCGCCCTCCGTCGCTTCAGCCACGGCGCCGCCGACGAGCGCGTGGGGGCCCTGTGCCCGATGCTCGACGGCGCCTTCGACAAGGACCACCCCGACCTGATCGCCGAGCGCGACCGCCTGGAGGAGGCCGTGCAGGGCCTCGTCGAGCGGGCGCAGCAGGCCGGCCGGCTCCGCACCGACGTGGGCGTCGGCGACCTCATGGTGGCGCTCTCCCAGCTGACCCGCCCGCTGCCCGGATCGGGCTGCGGCTCCTTCGACCAGTTCGTCCGCCGTCATCTGCAGCTGTTCCTCGACGGCCTGGAGGCACCCGCCCGCTCCGAGCTGCCGGGCAAGGCCGCGACCCTGGAGGACCTGAGACGCGACTCCTGCGCGCCGCCGGCGCAGTGACCGCTGCGACCGTCCCCCGGGACCTGGCCTGAGCTGGCCTGGCCTGACCTGACCTGACCTGACGACTTACGTCACCCGCCGGACGTCACCTGCCTGACGTCACCCGCACTTTTCAGACCGTTTTCACCAGTACGCGCCAAGAGGTGGCTACACCCATGCCGAAAATGCCCGAGACCGCCGCGATCCAGGCCGACCCCGGCCGCTGGAAAGCCCTGATCTTCATCGCCCTCGCCCAGCTGATGGTCGTGCTCGACGCGACGATCGTGAACATCGCCCTGCCCTCCGCCCAGCAGGACCTGGGGATCTCGGACGGCAACCGGCAGTGGGTCATCACGGCCTACGCCCTCGCCTTCGGCGGTCTGCTCCTCTTCGGCGGACGCATCGCCGACCTGTGGGGCCGCAAGCGCACCTTCGTCACCGGCCTGATCGGCTTCGCGGCCGCCTCCGCCCTCGGCGGTGCCGCGACCGGCGAGGCCATGATGCTCGGCGCCCGCGCGCTCCAGGGCGCCTTCGGCGCGCTCCTCGCGCCGGCCGCCCTCTCGCTGCTCGCCGTGACCTTCACCGACGCCAAGGAGCGCGCGAAGGCCTTCGGCATCTACGGCGCGATCGCCGGTGGCGGCGGCGCCGTGGGCCTGATCCTCGGCGGCTTCCTCACCGAGTACCTGAACTGGCGCTGGACCTTCTTCGTCAACATCCCGTTCGCGATCGTCGCCGCCGTCGGCGCGTACCTCGTCGTCCGTGAGCCCGCCGGCGGCCGCAACCGCTCGCCGCTCGACATCCCCGGCGTGATCCTGTCCACCCTCGGCCTGGTCGCGCTCGTCTACGGCTTCACGCGCGCCGAGTCCGCGGGCTGGAGCGACGCCGGCACGATCGGCCTGTTCATCGGTTCCGCCGTGCTGCTCGTCGCGTTCGTCGTCACCGAGTCCCTGGTGAAGTCCCCGCTGCTGCCGCTGCGCGTGGTCACGAACCGCAACCGCGGCGGTGTCTACCTGTCGCTGGGTCTCGCCGTCATCGCGATGTTCGGCCTGTTCCTGTTCCTGACGTACTACCTCCAGGTCGTGAAGGGGTACTCGCCGGTCAAGACGGGCTTCGCGTTCCTGCCCATGATCGTGGGCATGATCGTCGGCTCGACGCAGATCGGTACGCGGCTGATGACCCGCGTCCCGCCGCGCCTGCTGATGGCCCCCGGCTTCCTGACCGCCGGCGTCGGCATGCTGCTGCTCACCCAGCTGGAGGTCGGCACCTCGTACGCCGGTCTGATCCTGCCCGCTCAGCTGCTGCTGGGTCTGGGCATGGGCACGGCGTTCATGCCGGCCATGTCGCTCGCGACGATCGGCGTGGACCCGCGGGACGCCGGTGTGGCCTCCGCGATGGTCAACACCTCGCAGCAGGTCGGCGGCGCCATCGGTACGGCCCTGCTGAACACGATCGCCGCCTCGGCGACCACCGCCTACCTGGCCGACCACGCGGCCGGCGCGACCACCCCGGCCGCGCAGAAGCTGGTCCAGCTCCAGGGCATGGTCGAGGGCTACTCCGCGGCCATCTGGTGGGCGGTCGGCATCCTGGTCGTCTCGGCCACCATCGCCGCCGTGCTCATCAACACCGGGAAGCCGGGCGGCGGGCCCGTCGCCGGGTCCGGTGAGGGTGCGGACGACGAGGTGCGGATCCCGGTCGTCGCCCACTGACGGTCCTCGGTCCGTCTTTCGTCCGTCTTTCGCCCTTCTTTCCCGCGTTCCCGTACGGGCCTGCCCCGGCATCGCTTCCACAGCGG
>NZ_JBHJQI010000222.1:0-9147 GCF_042262805.1 Streptomyces sp. NPDC056361 | reverse complement strand
GGAGACAGAAGAGGAGAGGACCATGCCGTCCGGGACGAGTCTCGACCGGGCCCGGGTCGCCGACCCGGCGCCGCCGCCCGTCGGCGGAGTGCTGTGGACCGTCGCCGGTGACGTCCGGGCGCTCCTGATGCTGCCCGCCGCCCTCGCCATGCAGGTCGCCCACCCCGCGATCGGCGCCGGAGTCGACGAGCACTCCGTCTTCCGGACCGACCCCTGGGGCCGCGGCGAGCGCTCCCTGCGCTCGCTCCAGCTGTGGATCTACGGCGGCGAGGACGCCGCGCGGGAGGGCCGCAGGCTCCGGGAACTGCACCGGGACATCCAGGGCACCGACGCCCACGGACGCCGCTACCACGCCCTCACCCCGGCCTACTACGCGTGGGTGCACGCGACGGGATTCCCCGTGTACCTGCGCGGGCTCGGCCTCCTCGCCCGCCCCCTCACCGAGGCGCAGGAACGGCAGCTGTACGCGGAATGGCTCCAGGTCGGCCGGGTCCTCGGCATCCACGACCGGGACATGCCGCAGACGATCGAGGCGTTCTGGCCGTACTACCGCAAGGTCCTCGCCGAGGAGCTCGAGGCGACCGTCGTCGTACGGGAGCTGCTCGACACCGACCTTCCGGTGCCCGCCCCGGACCGCGGCCCGCTGCCGGTCCGGCTCGCGCTCCGGCTCCTGTGGCCGGTCCTGCGCCGCCCGTTCCTGCGGCTGCGCGCCTTCCTCACCGTCGGCCTGATGCCCGCGGACGCCCGCGAGGCCATCGGCCTGGAGTGGACCGGTGCGCAGGAGCGGACCCTGCGCCGGTACGCCCGGATCGTCCGGGCCGTCGTCCCCGTCCTGCCGGAACGGCTCCGCTTCCTGCCCCTGGCCAGGAAGGCGCGCGAGGCCGCCCGCAGCGCTCCGCGCTGACGGACGGCCCCGGTCACGGCACGGCTCAGTGGCCGTCGTGCGCGTCCCGCTCGTGGATCGTGTTCGTCGCCGCGATCTTCTTCCACGACTTCGGCTGGACGGGCTTCGCCTGCTTGCCGCCCGGCTGCCCGGCCGCGGAGGGCGACGCGGAGGACGCGCCCGACCGGGCCGCCGTACCGGATGCCGTCGGCGTCGGGGCGGACGGCTTCGACGGCTGGTACAGCCAGGTGTCGAAGAGCGAGGCCAGCGGCTTGCCGGAGATCCGCTCCGCGTACCGCACGAAGTCGGCGACCCGCGCGTTGCCGTAGGCGAACTCCTGCGGCCAGCCCTTCAGGATCGCGAAGAAGTCCTCGTCGCCGATCTCGTTGCGCAGCGCCTGGAGGGCGAGCGCTCCCCGGTCGTAGACGGCGCCGTGGAACTGGTTCTCGGCGCCGGGGTCGCCCGGCTTCACCGTCCAGAAGGGGTCGTCGGCGGGCCGGGCGGCGTACACGTAGTCCGCCAGCTCCTGCGCCGTGCCCTCGCCCTCCTTCTCCGACCAGAGCCACTGGCTGTAGCGGGCGAAGCCCTCGTTGACCCAGATGTCCTTCCAGTCGTGGACGGACACGCTGTCGCCGTACCACTGGTGGGCCAGCTCGTGGACGACCACCGACACGTTCGCGCCGTTGGCGAACTGGCGAGGGCTGTAGAACGGGCGGGTCTGCGTCTCCAGGGCGAACCCGCTGGTCACGTTCGGCACGTACCCGCCGAGGGAGTTGAACGGATACGGCCCGTAGACCGACTCCAGCCACTCGGCGACCTCGGTGGTCCGCTCGATCGAGGCGCGCGCGGCGCCCGCGTTGTCGCCGAGGTCCTTGCTGTAGGCGTTGAGGACGGGCAGCCCGTTCGCGGTCCTGTCCGTCGTGATGTCGAACTTGCCGACGGCCAGAGTGGCCAGATATGACGCCTGGGGCTTGTTGGAGCGCCAGTTGTAGCGGGTCCAGCCGAGCCGGGAGGACTGCGACTGCAGCACGCCGTTGCTGATGGCCTGGTGGCCGTCCGGCACCGAGACGGAGACGTCGTAGGTGGCCTTGTCCAGCGGGTGGTCGTTGGACGGGAACCACCAGACGGCCGAGTCGGGTTCCTGCGCGGCGACGCCGCCGTCCGGGGTGCGGGCCCAGGCCGACCAGCCGTCGATCTTGACCTCGGAGGGCTTGCCCGCGTAGCGGACGACGACCGAGACCGACTTGTTCTTCTCCAGCGGCGTCGCCGGGGTGATCTCCAGCTCGTGGTCGCCGGACGCGGTGAACTTCGCGATCCGGCCGTTGACCCGGACCTCGCTGACCTTCAGGGCGAAGTCCAGGTTGAAGCGGGACAGGTTCTGCTTGGTGGTGGCGAGGATCGTCGCCGTCCCCTCCAACAGGTCCGTCGCCGGCTGGTACTTCAGGCGCAGGTCGTAGTGGGAGACGTCGTAACCGCCGTTGCCGCTGGCGGGGTAGTAGGAGTCCCCGATGCCCGCGGCACCGGGGACGAAGTCGGCCGCCGATGCCGGGATCGCCAGCAGCAGGGAGGCCGCGAGGGCGCTCGGAACGATGATTCTGCGATGCACGGGTGCTCCAAGTCGTAAGAAACGTAAGACGCGTGGGTGGGCGCCGGTCCTTAGTCGCGACACTATTCAGCCCCCGACGCACCGTCACGTCCAGTGGACCCCCTGTCACACGATCGCCATTCGGCCGACATGAACCTTCCGCCACGCGAATCCCGCTGGATTCCCTCCGGCACTCTTTTGCGCGGGAGTCGACCGGGGTACGTTCCGGCCCATGCCGATGCGAAAGCGGAGAACCCGCGGAGCCCGACTGTCGTACGGAACCCTCGTGGCCACGGCCACGGCCGCCCTGTTCGCGACTCTGGTCACCCCGGCCGGCGCACGGCCCCAGCCCGCGGCACCGGCCGCGGCGGCCCCGTCCGCGCCCGCCGTGCGCGAGTCCCGCCCCGTCCACTCGTACGCCGACGCCATCCGCGAGTCCGTCTGGGTCGACACCGGCCTCGACGGCGACGGCGACGGTCGCGCCGACCGGGTCGCCGTCGACATCGTCCGGCCCCGGGAGCCCGCGGCGGCCGGCCGGCGGATCCCGGTCATCATGGACGCCAGCCCGTACTACGCCTGCTGCGGACGCGGCAACGAAGGCCAGAAGAAGACGTACGACGCCGACGGCAACCCCGACCGGCTCCCGCTCTTCTACGACAACTACTTCGTCCCGCGCGGCTACGCCTTCGCCGCCGTCGACCTCGCGGGCACCAGCCGCTCCGACGGCTGCGACGACGTCGGAGGCCGGTCCGACGTCCGGTCCGCGAAGGCCGTCGTCGACTGGCTGAACGGCCGCGCCCGCGGCTACACCAGCCGCACGGGTACGACCCCGGCCCGCGCCACCGGCTGGAGCACGGGGAACGTCGGCATGATCGGCAAGAGCTGGGACGGCACCGTCGCCAACGGCGTCGCCGCCACCGGCGTCGAGGGGCTGCGGACGATCGTGCCGATCGGTGCGATCTCCTCCTGGTACGACTACTTCCACTCCCAGGGCGCCCCGCTCTACAACGCCAACCCGAGCTGGCTCTCCGAGTACGTGAACAGCCCGGAGGCGCAGGCCCGCTGCGGCGCCGTCCAGGACCGGATCGCCGCCGCCACCCCCTACAGCGGCGACCGGACCGCCGCCTGGACCGAGCGCGACCACGTGAAGGACGCCTCCAAGGTCCGGGCCAGCGTCTTCGTCGTCCACGGACAGCAGGACCTCAACGTCCGCGCCAACCAGTTCGGCCAGTGGTGGGACGCCCTCGCCGCCCACGGCGTCGAGCGGAAGATCTGGCTCTCGCAGACCGGCCACGTCGACCCCTTCGACTTCCGGCGCGCCGACTGGGTCCGCACCCTGCACCGCTGGTTCGACCACTACCTGCTCGGCTACGAGAACGGCATCGACCGCGAACCGGTCGCCGACATCGAGCGCGCCCCGGACCGGTGGACCACCGACCGGCAGTGGCCGCCGAGCACCACCGCGACCACCACCCTGCGGCCCGCGCCCGGCCCCGCGGCCGGCCCCGGACTCCTCGGGCGCACGCCCGCCGCCCCCGGATCCACCGCGACCTTCACCGACGACCCGGGCCTGGGCGAGCTGGACTGGGCGGCCCGGATCGACGCCGCGACCCCCGAGAAGGCCGGCTTCACCACCCGCCCGCTCTCCCGCGACCTGCGGATCTCCGGCTCCTCGACGGTGACGGTCACCGCCACCCCGACCACCGCCACCGCGCACCTCTCCGCCGTCCTCGTCGACCTCGGTCCGGACACGATCCGCGACTACGCGGCGGCGGGGGAGGGCATCACCACCCTCACCGACCGCACCTGCTGGGGCGCGAGCACCCCCGGCGACAGCGCCTGCTTCAAGGAGACCGCCGCCCGCACCGCGGACGTCGGGTTCACCGTCGTCAGCCGCGGCTGGGCGGACCTCGGCACCTGGGCCGACCCGGGCCGGGAACGCCCGCTGACCCCCGGCAGGGCGTACACGCTCACGCTGAGGCTCGCCGCCACCGACCACGTCGTCCCCGCCGGACACCGCCTCGCCCTGATCGTCGGCGGCACCGACAGGGACCTCCTCGACCCTCCGTCGACCACGCCGACCCTCACCCTCGACCTCGCCCGCACCTGGGCGAGACTGCCCCTGGTCGGCGGCGCGGGCGCGTTCGTCCGGGCCACGACGGGAGCGGCACCCGCCGTGCCGTCGCCGCACGCCGCCGTCCCGTCCCTGAGCGGCTCCGTACCGCCCGCCGGTGTCACGGGACCGCGCCTGCCCGGGCCGGGGGCCGGCCGATGAGGATCCGTACCGCGTACCGGAGTTCACGGCGCGCCCTCGCCCTCGTGGCGGGGGCCGCCACCCTCGGGCTGCCGCTCGTCACCGTGCCCGCCAAGGCGGCGGACACCGCGCCGGCGGAGCCGCCGCCGCGCACCGGGTTCGAGGCGAGCGCGGGCGCCCGCTGGACGAGCGAGGCGGAGGAGCGGGACTTCCTCGCCGCCGTCGACCGGGGGAGCGATCGCGTGGCGCTGCGCGTGATCGGCACGACCGCGCAGGGCCGCCCGCTCCGGCTCGCCACCCTCGGCACCGGGAAGGGCGGCACCACCGTGCTGCTCGTCTGCAGCCAGCACGGCGACGAACCCGCCGGCCGCGAAGCCTGCCTGAGCACGGTGCGCGACCTCGCTTACGCCCGGGACCCGGAGACCCGGAGCTTCCTCGCCCGGACGACCGTCCTCGTCGTCCCCACGGCCAACCCCGACGGCCGGGAGGCCGACACCCGGGGCAACGGCGCCGGCGTCGACGTCAACCGCGACCACATCGCCCTGCGGACCGCCGAGGCGCGCGCCATCGCGGCCGTCCTCCGCGACCGGCGGCCCGAACTCGTCTACGACCTGCACGAGTACGGTGCCACCCCCCGCTACTACGACAGGGACCTGCTCGCCCTCTGGCCCCGCAGCCTCGACGCCGACGCGCGCGTCCACGACGAGTCGCGGACGCTCTCCGAGTCGTACGTCCGGCCCACCGCCGGACTCGCCGGGTACAGCAGCGGCATCTACGGCATCTGGACCGACCCCGTCACCGGGCAGCCGCTCAAGCAGGTCGCCGGAGACGGCCAGGAGCGGATCCTGCGCAACACCGCCGGCATCAAGCACTCCGCCGGACTGCTCGTCGAGACCCGGGTGGACGCCTTCGACGACGCCGAGGAGACCGACCCGGCCCGCAACCACCGGCGGCGCGTCGCCACCCAGCACGCGGCCCTCGACGGAGCCTTCGCCTACGTGAAGGAGCGGCGCGGACCACTGACCGCGGCGACCTCCGCGGCCCGGTACGCGGGGTTCGCGGACCGGGGCCCCGTGTACCTCGGCGGCGCCGACAACGACCCGCCCGAACCCGGCGAGGTCATCGCCGACCCGCCGTGCGGCTACCGCCTGGACCCCGCCCAGTACGCCCAGGTGGGTGACGAACTCGACCTGCACGGGATCACCGTCCGGCCCGACGGCGACGGGGTGTTCGTGCCGCTGCGGCAGTCGCAGCGCGCCCTCGTCCCGCTGCTCCTGGACGGGCGCGCCACCTATCACCTCGTCAGTGGGAGTCCTGTGGAGGAGTGTTGACGATCGGGTGACCCGGGGCCGTCGTGGCGTGATTCCTGCCTTTGCCGGGGTAAAGTTACCGGTTGGTACTGACCATGCCTCGAACCGGCCCCAGCGGCCCGTAAGTTGGAGATCCACCATGCGCCACATCAAGCCCGCACGCCGTACCCTGACGGCCCTGCTCGCCACGACGCTGCTCGCCGGGGGCGTGCTGCTCGGGCAGACCGCGACCGCCGAGCCCGCGGCCGCCGGCACCATCACCTGCAACATCTCCAAGCTCCGCGCCGATGCCCACAAGGAGCGCAACCGCGCCGCGCAGCTGAAGCGCCTCGGCGCCACGACCGAGGCCCGCAAGGCCCTCGCCAGGGCCGACGCCCTGGAGCGGCGCGCCCAGCAGTGCGCCGACGCCGACAACAACAGCAAGCCCCCGCTCTGGAAGTAGCGAAGGCGAAGGACTCGTCCTGAGGGGCGGGCGGTCTCCCGGGAGGCCGCCCGCCCTTTCGCATGCCCGCGGATCCGGTGAGGCAGGGGTGTTGACGCGTTGTTGGTGCGTCGTTGGCCGCCTGTTGGAGGGCCTTCGCAGGATGGCCGCAGGCGGTCGGTGCCGTGCTCAGCGCCGTCCCCTTGTCCTGACTGCTTCCCGGCGCCCCACGGGCCTCGGGTACTCACGAGGTGATCATGAAGATTCGTCCTGTTCTCGGTGTCACCGCCGGCCTGCTGGCCATGCTGACGGCTGTCGCCCCGGCCGCCTCGGCGGGCGGCAACTGGGACTACGGCACGTCGCGGACCAAGCTGTCCAACGGTTACCTGTTCACGCAGATCGCGGCCGACTGGGACTTCCCGTACGAGCAGCCCGACGGCGGCGTGTACTGGAAGATGAACGAGTGGTACGAGAAGACGGGCGGCGGCACGATCACCGCCCAGTTCGGCTTCAACTACCACGGCCACAGCTACAACAAGGGCTGGTTCACCCAGAACAGCGGCACGACGTCGCACGAGTTCTTCAACGGCCTCGGCTTCAACGACTGCGCCGACGTCGTCGGCTGGCTGGCCGTCTCCGGGCAGAACACCTTCTACAACGCCCCGGTGACCGCCTGCTGAACGCGTGCGCCGGCTCTCCCCACCGGAGAGCCGGCGCCGCACACCCCGTGCCCGCCGCCGAGCCGTCCCAACGGGAACCATCACCATGATCGATGCCTCACTGGGCGCAAGTCCGTTCCTGATACCGGCCCTTGCCCTGATCCTCCTGGCCACGGCCGTCACCGCCTGGCTGCTGCACCGGCGGAACGGCCGGGTGCCCGTGGCCCCCCTGGGCGCCGCGACCTCGGGCGCGGTGGTCCTCGCGGCCACCCTCTCGCCCCTCGGGACGCACGCACCGGCGATGCGGGTGTGCTCGCTGCCCCCGGACCTGGCGGCCTCGCTCTTCGCGGACCAGGGCCTGATGAACATCGCCCTCTTCGTGCCGCCTGCGCTCTTCCTCACCGTGGCGACCCGGCGACCCGTCACCGTCGTCGCCGCGCTGGCGCTGCTGTCCGGCGTGATCGAGGTGGCACAGGCCCTCACCCCCGGTATGGCCAGGGCCTGCGACGCCTCCGACTTCGGCGCCAACCTGCTGGGCGCGCTGCTGGGTTGTCTCGCCGGACGCGCGTGGAACCGGCGCCGCGCCGACCGTACGACCCCGGCGACCCCCGGTCGCACCCGGGCCCGCGACCTCCGCCTCGGCGTGATCGTCTCCGTCTGCGGCGGGATCCTGCTGTCCGCCGTGGCCCTGCCCTCGATGGCGTTCACGGCGTCCGACGCACGTGCCGACCAGCGGCCGGACGCGGCACAGCTGGCGGCGGCGGCCGATGCCGTGCAGGCCTTCTTCGGACCCGAGGCGGTCCCGACCGACGTCAGGTACATCCCGGCGGCAGAGCGGCGGCCCGGCAGGGTCTACGTGAGCACCGGATCGGGAAACATCACGCTCGCCTGGCCCTCCCGCGAGGTGACATCGGGCCAGCTCGCGGCTGTCGTGCCCGAGAAGGCCGCGCGGGCGAAACTGACGGAGGGGACGGCCCGCGAGACGGGGGACGCGTTCGCCGCGAAGCACTTCCCCTGGGCCCTGCGGGGCAGCAAGTCGCAGGTCTTCGCCGCCGGCGGGCCCGATCAGCAGGCCAAGGTGGTGCAGTGGCGCAGCCGCGTCGACGGTGTCCTGATGCCGATGCGGCTGGACGTCGTCATCGGAGCCGACCGGAAGATCCTCTCCTTCGCCGCCAGGAACGATCACGCCACCAACCTGCCCCGCGCGACCGTGACCAGGGAGCAGGCCACGGCGAAGGCGCTGGCCGTGTACCCCGACGCCCGCGTCACCAGTAGCGAGTTGATGGCCCGGCTCGACAACCAGGGCCGCTGGCGGGTCTGTTGGATGGTCTCCCTGACCCCGCCCGCAGGAATGACGCCACCCGCGACGACCACCGGCCCCGGAGCCGCGTCGCGGCCGTCGGCGGGAACGGCCCCCACCGTATTCGGCCTTGCGTTCGACGCCGTGACCGGTGATCCTTTCTCGGGCTCGACCACGCCCCGCGCGTAGCCGCCTCACCCAGGCGTGTCGCTACCGCCCTTCTCGCGTCAGTACCCCTGGACCGCACACGCAGGCCCGGAACTCCCGGGCCCGCCGAACAGGAGAAACCGTGTCCCACCGCACCACGACCACCACGTCCCCGCTGCGCCGACTCGGGGTCGCCGCCGCGGCAGCGACCCTCGGCGGCCTCGCCGTCATGGGCGGCGCGGGCCCCGCGGCCGCCGGCAGCAACGGTCAGCAGATCGCCTTCCACGACAGCCGGGGCAACATCTACTCGGTCAAGATCAAGGGCACCAACCAGAACGGCCAGTACGTGGAGGCGTGCTTCAACACCAACAACACGGACAACTACCTCTCCGGCTGGTGGTGGAAGGGCCCGGTCAACATCACCGGCTACACCGCAGGCGAGTGCACGTACGGCGCCACGATCGCCTACATCGGCGAAGTGACCATCCCGACCCAGTACTCCGGGGACTACTTCCCCGTCTCCGGCTAGGCGTACGCCGCAGGCCTCCCCGCTCCCGGCGGATCCGTCGCGGCCGCGCCCCCCGGACG
>NZ_JBHJQI010000221.1:0-9174 GCF_042262805.1 Streptomyces sp. NPDC056361 | reverse complement strand
CCCACCAGGTGGGGGCGCCCTCTCGCGTGTCGGGGTGTCAGCGGTTGCCGCGGCCCGGTCGGCCGTCGCCGCCGCCCAGCATGTCCGGCGGGATCGTGATCCCGGGGAACGGGTTGGTCGGGTCGGTGTCGCCCGGCTTGGCGTCGCCCGGCTTGCGGGGCTTGTTCGGGCCCTCGTCGCCCTTCTCCGGGTCCTTGGGCTTCTCGGCCCGCGGTACGGAGACGGTGTTGAAGCCCGGGGTCTCGGAGGCGTCGAGCGCGCCCGTCATCGCGATCTTCCAGATGGGGCCGGGGAGGCAGCCACCGCAGACCTTCTCGTAGTACTCGCCGCCGATGGTGATGTCGTACATCGACTTCTTCTCGCCGACGTCGTCACCGACCCAGACGGCGGTGGACAGGTTCGGGGTGTAGCCGACGAACCAGGCGTCCTTGCGGTCGTTGGTGGTACCGGTCTTGCCCGCGTTGTCACGGTCGCTCAGGCCGGCCCGCGTACCGGTGCCGTCCTCGACGACGCCCTTGAGCATCTGGTTGATGACGTCGGCGGTGTGCTGCGACATCGCGCGCGAGCACTTCGACTGGGGCACGTTCAGCTTGTCGCCGTTGGCGGCCTTGATCGACTCGATGACGACCGGGGTGCAGTACATGCCCCGGTTGGCGAAGGTCGCGTAGACGGACGCCATGTCGAGCGGGGTGCTCTCGATACTGCCGAGCGTGATGGACGGGCTCTGCTTGACGGGCTTGCCCAGCTCGCGCTCGTAGCCGACGTGCTTCGCCATCGTCAGCGTCTCGCACAGGCCGGCCATCTGCTCCAGCTTGGCGAAGTACGTGTTGATGGACTTGCCGAGGGCGCTGGTCATGTCATAGGCGCCCTTCTCCGACTCGATCTCGTTGTTCACCTCCCAGTTCCCGTAACCCGCGGGCTTGCCGTCGCAGCGGGTGTAGTCGGTCTCCGGGATGTCGATCTTGGTGGGGGTGTCGAAGACCTGGGCCGGGCTCAGGCCCTTCTCCAGGGCCGCGGCGGCGGTGATCGGCTTGAAGGTCGAGCCGACCTGGAAGCCGTACGTGGTGCCGCCCATCTTGCTGCCGACGGCGAGGTTGAGCGTGGTCTGGTGCTGCTTCTGGTCCAGGCCGTACGGGCGGGACTGGCCCATCGAGATGATCTTGCCGGTGCCGGGCTTGACCTGGACGACCGAGGCGGCGACCTGGTCGTCCTTGTTGATCTTCGCGATGGCGGCCTCGTTGGCGGCGGCCTGGGCGCGCGGGTCGAGCGTGGTCTTGATGGTGAGACCACCCAGGTTCCACAGCTTCTGCCGCTCCTCGGCCGTCTTGCCGAAGGTCGGGTCGTTGAGGATCGTCTTGCGGACGTAGTCGCAGAAGAAGCCGGAGCCGTCGACGGCGGTGATGCAGCCGTTCTTCGGGGTCTTCACCTTCAGCTTCAGCGGGGCGGCCTTCGCCTCGTCGGCCTCGGCCTGGCTGATGTCCTTCACGTCGGCCATCCGCTGGAGGACCACGTTGCGGCGCTTGGTGGCTTCCTGGATGTCGTTGATCGGGTCGTAGCGGCTCGGCGACTGGACGAGGCCGGCCATCATCGCCGCCTCGCCCAGGGTGAGGTCGGCGGCCGGCTTGGAGAAGTACCGCTGGGAGGCGGCCTCGATGCCGTACGCCTGCTGCCCGAAGAACGTGATGTTGAGGTAGTTCTCGAGGATCTTCTTCTTGCCCAGCTCCTCCTCGACCTGGATCGCGAACTTCAGCTCGCGGACCTTGCGGCCGATGGTCTGCTGGGTGGCCTGGGCGACCTTCTCGGGGTCGTCACCGGCCTCCTCGACGAAGACGTTCTTCACGTACTGCTGGGTGAGGGTGGACGCGCCCTGCGCGACACCGCCCGACTGCGCGTTGCGGTTGATCGCGCGCAGCACGCCCTTGAGGTCGATCGCCCCGTGCTCGTAGAAGCGGCCGTCCTCGATCGCGACGATCGCCTTCTGCATGTACGGGGAGATCCTCTCCAGCGGGACGACCTTGCGGTCCCGGGAGTACACCGTGGCGATGAGCCCGCCCTCGGAGTCGAGAATCGTGGTGCGCTGACTCAGCGGCGGGGTCTTCAGGTTGGAGGGGATCTCGTCGAACCCCTCGACCGTGCCCTTCGCGGCGAGTCCCAGTGCGCCGGCCGCGGGCAGGGCGATGCCCGCCAGCACGGCTCCGGAGAGCACACTGACACCGAGGAACTTGGCGGCCTGCTGGGTCCCGGTCAGACCACCGCCCGAGCGCTTCTTTGCCATGGGGGCAGCCTACGTTCTCATTCGCCGGACACGCGTATATGCCTTGGCCTAAGCTGCTCACAACTGTCACAGCAGTGCGGTCTCGCATCAAGACCCGTGCGTGACATCGATATGAATTCCCGTGACCCCGAAACACGGGAAGCTCGTGTCCGATTACGGCTCATGCGTCACACGGTGCCCGGAGTGGCCCCGTCGAGGAAGGGCGTATCTGCACGGTATGTCCGCTATCACACGCATGTCCTTCGATCACTCCCCTGGGTGATCTGACGCGCACGCATAGTCCGTTCGGGCCATCCAAGATTGGGCCCGAAGGGGGTGTTGCGCTGTGCCCACCTTCCGTAACGTCCCAACTGGCAGCGGTGAATATGCCGCTGTCGCCGTGGGGGAGCCTCGATTCGGGAGAGGACGGCGCCGGTATGGGCTGGGTAGCTGACTGGAGTGCGCAGGCGGCCTGCCGCACTACCGATCCGGATGAACTATTCGTACAGGGAGCGGCGCAGAACAGGGCAAAGGCGGTGTGCACCGGATGCCCGGTGCGGACCGAGTGCCTCGCCGACGCCCTGGACAACCGGGTGGAGTTCGGCGTGTGGGGCGGCATGACGGAGCGCGAGCGCCGCGCCCTGCTGCGCAGGAGGCCGACCGTCACCTCGTGGCGCCGGCTCCTGGAGACCGCGCGCACGGAGTACGAGCGCGGCGCGGGCCTGCTGCCCGTCGCGATCGAGGACGACGCGACGTACGAGGCGTACGCGGCGGTCGGCTAGACCCCGACCGACCCGTACGCGACTCCGCTCAGGCCGAGGGCATCCGCCCGGCCGTGAGCCGGTCACCGATGGCCCGCAGCCCGGCGAGGTCGTGCACATCGCCGGGCAGGGCGGCCACTTCGGCCACCGCCACCTCGGGGTGGAGCGCGGTGAAGCGGTCGCGCGTGCGCTGCTCACGCGCGAGCACCCGCATGCGCTCGGCATGCAGGCGCAGAAGTCCCGCGGTGAGATGGCGGACGTCGACGTCCGTGTCCGGGTCCGTGCTGGTGTCTGTGTCGTCGTCGTGCTGTGCGGCCGGTTCGGCTGTGGGGGCAGCCTGCGAAACGGGGATTGCGGCGGCGGTGGCGAGATCGGACGGCTCGGGCTTCGTGGCCGGGGAGCCACGCAGTTCAGCCTTCCCGCCCCCCTGATCCACAATGCGCCCCTCGTCAAGATTTTCCGCGGCGGCCCGCGCCCGCTCGGCCGAAAGCCGGGCGGCGCCGCTGCCGTGGACCCGGTTGAGCACGAGGCCCGCCAGCGGCATCTCGTCGGCGGCCAGCCGCTCCACGAAGTACGCGGCCTCCCGCAGTGCGTCCCGCTCCGGTGTGGCGACCACGAGGAACGCCGTGCCCGGGGCCTGGAGCAGCTTGTACGTGGCGTCGGCGCGGGTCCGGAAGCCGCCGAACATCGTGTCCATCGCCGCCACGAACGTCTGCACGTCCTTGAGGAACTGACCCCCGAGCAGCTTCCCGAGCGTGCCCGTCATCATCGACATGCCGACGTTGAGGAACTTCATCCCGGCCCGGCCGCCCACCTTCGCCGGGGCCATCAGCAGCTTGATGAACTTCCCGTCGAGGAACGACCCGAGGCGCTTCGGCGCGTCGAGGAAGTCCAGCGCGGACCGGGACGGCGGGGTGTCGACGACGATCAGGTCCCACTCGTCGCGGGCCCGGAGCTGGCCCAGCTTCTCCATCGCCATGTACTCCTGCGTACCGGCGAACCCGGCCGACAGGGACTGGTAGAAGGGGTTCCGCAGGATCGCCTGCGCCCGCTCGGGGTCGGCGTGCACCTCGACGATCTCGTCGAAGGTCCGCTTCATGTCGAGCATCATCGCGTGCAGCTCGCCGCCGTCGGAGCCCTTGATTCCGTCGACCTTGCGCGGGGTGTTGTCGAGGGAGTCGATGCCCATGGACTGGGCGAGCCGGCGGGCCGGGTCGATGGTGAGGACCACGACCCGCCGTCCGCGCTCCGCCGCCCGCACGCCGAGCGCCGCCGCCGTGGTCGTCTTGCCGACCCCGCCCGCACCGCAGCAGACGATGATCCGGGTGCCCCGGTCGTCGATCAGCGGATCCAGGTCCAGCACCGGCACGGCGTCGAGCCCGCTCGCGACGGCCGGGTCGGAACCGTTCGCCGCGGCCGGGCCGGAACCGGTTGCCGCGGCCGGGCCGGGGCCGTCCGCGGCGGCGTCCGCGCCGGGCCCGGTCGTCGGGGCGGTCCGGTCGGCGGCGTCCGCGGCGGGCACGGTGCCGGGATCGCCGCTGGCTGCCTGCTGCGTCACGCGCCCACCCCTTGCTTCCGCAGTTCCTTCGCGAGGCGGTAGAGCCCCGCGATGTCCGCCCCGTCCCCCAGGAAGGGGAGTTCGTACGACGGGACCCCGATGCCGTCCAGGACGGCGCGCTGGTCCCGCTCCAGCTCCACCCGGCGGGCGTGCTCGACCGCCTCGTCGAGGAGCGGCTCGACCAGGCCCGTGCCGCCCGCGACGCCGACCGAGGCCAGGGTCCGCGCGATGGCGTCCCGGTGGTCGCCGGAGGCGGCCCGTACGGCCGCGCCGTCGAGGACGTGCGGGCGGACCATGTTCACCACGACCCGTCCCACCGGCAGTTCGGCGGCGCGGAGCTCGGCGATGCCGTCGGCGGTCTCCTGGACCGGCATCTCCTCCAGGAGGGTCACCAGGTGGACCGCCGTCTCGGGGGACTTGAGGACCCGCATGACGGCCTGCGCCTGGTTGTGTATCGGGCCGATCCTGGCCAGGCCGGCGACCTCGTCGTTGACGTTGAGGAAGCGGGTGATGCGGCCGGTGGGCGGGGCGTCCATGACGACGTGGTCGTAGGTGTGGCCGCCGTGCTTCTCGCGCCGCCGGACCGCCTCGCAGGCCTTGCCGGTCAGCAGCACGTCCCGGACGCCCGGGGCTATGGTCGTCGCGAAGTCGATCGCGCCGAGTTTCTTCAGGGCCCGGCCCGCGCTGCCCAGCTTGTAGAACATCTGGAGGTAGTCGAGGAGCGCGCGCTCGGCGTCGATCGCCAGCGCGTACACCTCGCCGCCGCCCGGCGCGACGGCGATCTTGCGCTCCTCGTACGGAAGGGCTTCCGTCTCGAAGAGCTGTGCGATGCCCTGTCTGCCTTCGACCTCGACGAGGAGGGTTCTCTTCCCCTCCGTCGCGAGGGCGAGGGCGAGGGCGGCGGCGACCGTCGTCTTACCGGTACCGCCCTTGCCGCTGACGACCTGGAGCCTGCTCACGCTGTCGAGCCTAACCACTGGCGCCCGTGCCCAATCAGGGGACCGCCCCGGAGAACGCCCCTAGGGGACGCGTCGGGGGGCACGAGCAGGGGAAGCGGCGCGGAAGCGTCGGGCGGCTGCGGGGGCCGCCTCGGAGGGCAGCCGCGCGGCAGCGGATACAGTCGGCCCCATGACCAAGTGGGAGTACGTCACGGTGCCGCTTCTGGTGCACGCGACCAAGCAGATTCTGGACACCTGGGGCGAGGACGGCTGGGAGCTCGTCCAGGTCGTGCCCGGGCCGAACAACCCCGAGCAGCTCGTGGCCTACCTGAAGCGGGCCAAGTCGTGAGCGGGGCCGTCGAGGCGAGGCTCGCCGAGCTCGGCCTGACCCTGCCGGAGGTCGTGCCCCCGCTGGCCGCGTACCAGCCGGCCGTGCAGTCGGGCGTGTACGTCTACACCTCGGGCCAGCTCCCGATGGTGGCGGGCAAGCTGTCGGTGACCGGCAAGGTCGGCGACGAGGTCACCGCCGAGGAGGCCAAGGAGCTCGCCGCCACGTGCGCGCTCAACGCCCTCGCGGCCGTGAAGTCGGTCGCCGGTGACCTCGACCGCATCAAGCGCGTCGTGAAGGTCGTCGGTTTCGTCGCCTCCGCCGCCGACTTCACCGGCCAGCCGGGCGTCGTCAACGGCGCCAGCGAGCTGCTCGGCGCCGTGCTCGGCGAGAAGGGCGTGCACGCGCGCAGCGCCGTCGGCGTGGCCGTGCTGCCGCTCGACGCCCCGGTCGAGGTCGAGGTCCAGGTCGAGCTCGTCGAGGCCTGATCACTCCGCACGCACACGCGTGGAGCCGGTTTCCCCGTTCCGGGGAAGCCGGCTCTCGTGCATTCCGATGCTTGCGCATAGCATCCGGCCATGCCGAATGGTCAGCCGAATCAGACGAACGGTCAGTGGTACCCGCCGGAATGGCCCGACCGCATCCGTGCCCTCGCCGCCGGTGAGCTCACCCCGGTGACGCCCCGGCGTGCCGCCACCGTCCTGCTCCTGCGGGACGGCGCGGCGGGCCCCGAGGTCCACATGCTGCGCCGTCGCACCTCGATGGCCTTCGCGGGCGGCGCGTACGCCTACCCCGGCGGCGGTGTCGACCCGCGCGACGAGCAGCCGGTCCGCTGGGCGGGCCCGTCGCTGGAGGAGTGGGCCGGGCGGCTCGGCCTCGACGACGCCGCGCAGGCCCAGGCCGTGGTCTGCGCCGCCGTGCGCGAGACGTTCGAGGAAGCGGGCGTCCTGCTGGCCGGCGAGACCGCGGACACGGTGGTCGGCGACACGACCGGCGAGGAGTGGGAGCGGGACCGGGAGGCGCTGGTCGCCCGCGAGCTGTCGTTCGCCGACTTCCTCGACCGGCGCGGGCTCGTCCTGCGCTCGGACCTGCTGGGCGCGTGGGCCCGCTGGATCACGCCGGAGTTCGAGCAGCGCCGGTACGACACCTGGTTCTTCGTGGCCGCGCTGCCGGCCGGGCAGCGGACCCGGGACGTCTCCGGTGAGGCGGACCGCACGGTCTGGATCCGTCCGGCGGAGGCCGCGGCGGGCTACGACCGGGGCGAGCTGATGATGATGCCGCCGACGATCTCGACGCTGCGCACCCTGGAGCGGTACGGCTCGGCGGCCGAGGTGCCGGCGGCGGCGGGCGGCCAGGACATGGCGCCGGTGCTCGCCCAGGCCCGTCTGGAGGGCGACGAGCTGGTCCTGAGCTGGCCGGGGCACGAGGAGTTCACCAAGATCATTCCGACGGGGGACGCGCGATGAGCGACGCGGCGGCGCTGCCGGGGCAGCCGCGCGGTCTGGTGGCCTCCGGGCCCGCTACGGCCCGCGCCGTGAACGTCCTGGCGCCGAACCCGTCCGCGATGACGCTGGACGGCACCAACACCTGGCTCCTCTCGGAGCCCGGCTCGGACCTCGCCGTCGTGGTGGACCCGGGGCCGCTCGACGAGGGCCACCTCCGCCATGTGGTCGACACCGCCGAGAAGCTCGGCAAGCGGGTCGCGCTGACCCTGCTGACCCACGGCCACCCGGACCACGCGGAGGGCGCCGGGCGCTTCGCCGAGCTGACGGGGACGGCCGTACGGGCCCTCGACCCGGCGCTGAGGCTCGGTGACGAGGGGCTCGGCGAGGGGGACGTGGTGACCGTCGGCGGTCTGGAGCTGCGGGTCGTCCCGACGCCCGGGCACACCTCGGACTCGCTCTCGTTCCATCTGCCCGCCGACCGGGCGGTGCTGACGGGCGACACGATCCTGGGGCGCGGGACGACGATGGTCGCGCATCCGGACGGGCGGCTCGGCGACTACCTGGACTCGCTGCGGCGGCTGCGCTCGCTGACCGTCGACGACGGGGTCCACACGGTCCTGCCGGGGCACGGGCCGGTCCTGGAGGACGCGCAGGGGGCCGTGGAGTTCTACCTCGCGCACCGGGCGGGCCGGCTCGCCCAGGTCGAGTCGGCGGTCGCGGGCGGCCTGCGGACGGCGGCGGAGGTCGTCGCCCACGTCTACGCGGACGTGGACCGTTCGCTGTGGCCGGCGGCGGAGCTGTCCGTGCGGGCGCAGCTGGAGTACCTGCGGGAGCGCGGCCTGGGCTGAGCGGCGGAGTTGTCACGATCCTGAACCGAGAGGCCCCCCGACCCTTCGGTCTCCTTGACCTGTGTTTTACGCTCCGCTTACTTCTGGCCGTAGCTTTCGGGGGGAACGCCCGTGTTCGTCATCGCCATCCTGCTGGTCATCGCCGCAGTGGTGCTCTACTTCGTCGGTCGTGCCAACGACTCCAACGGGCTGAAGTTCGGTGCCCTCGGAGCGGTCCTGGCCGGCGTCTTCTCGTTGATCGTGAGCATGACGTACGTGATCAGCGCGTACGAGGTCGGCGTGCCGGTCGCCTTCGGCAAGGTGGGCTCGCCCATGACCTCGGGCATGCACGTGAAGTCGCCGTTCACGAGCGTCACGACCTTCTCGACCCGCCCGGTCGACCTCAACCTCTCCGACAAGGACGTGGTCGAGGTCCGCTCCTCCCAGGGCGGTGTCATGTACGCCGAGGTGACGGTGAAGTGGGCCGTCGTCCCGTCCAAGGCCGTCGAGCTGTACAAGCTCGCGGGCACCGAGGACGCCATCCAGCAGCGGCTCGTCTACCCGGACAGCCGTGAGATCGTCCGCAACGTCTTCGCCCGCTACTCGAGCGAGCAGGGGTACGCCTCCGACCGCGAGAAGATCAACGCCGAGATCGGCGACCTGATCAAGGAGCGCCTGGCCCCGCGCGGCATCGTCGTGACCACGGTCAACCTGCGCAACGTGAAGCCCTCGGACGCCCTCCAGGGCCAGATCGACCGCAAGATCCAGCAGCAGCAGGCCACCGAGCGGGCCATCGAGGCCTCCCGCACCGCCAAGGCCGAGTCCGACCGGCGCCGGATCGAGGCGGAGGGCATCGCCCGCGCCAACAAGATCCTCAACGACTCGCTGACCGACAAGGTCCTCATGAACCAGTGCATCGACGCCTTCAAGGAGGCCGCGGCGAAGAACGCGGTCTACGCCGTGCCCTGCGGCGACGGCACCTCGACCCCGGTGATCGTGGACGGCTCGAAGCGCTGACCGTCCGCCCGTCGGATTAGTTATTTTTTTGTGTTGTTCTCGGTGG
>NZ_JBHJQI010000220.1:0-9202 GCF_042262805.1 Streptomyces sp. NPDC056361 | reverse complement strand
ACCACCACCTCGACATCCCCTGGCTGGGCCTGAACCTCTCCATCGGCCACTGGGCCTCGGACGGGCTGCTGGCCGTCTTCTTCTTCATCGCGGGCGTCGAACTCAAGCGCGAACTGGTCCGGGGCCTTCCTCGTACGGGGTGCGGAATCGTCGTGTCAGCGCGTCTTTCCGCCGCGCGGCATCCGCATGCCCTTGGGCATCGGACCCTTCGGCAGCGGCATGTTGCTCATCAGGTCGCCCATGGCCCGCAGCCGGTCGTTGGCGGCGGTGACCTGGGGGCCGGTGAGCACCCGGGGCATCTTGAGCATGGTCGTGCGGACCTTCTTCAGCGGCACCTGGCCCTCGCCGTCGCCGACGATGATGTCGTGCACCGGCACGTCCACCACGACGCGGTTCATCCGCTTCTTCTCGGCCGCGAGCAGGGTCTTGACCCGGTTCGGGTTGCCCTCGGCGACCAGCACGATGCCGGCCCGGCCGACCGCGCGGTGCACGACGTCCTGGCTGCGGTTCATCGCGACCGCGGGGGTCGTGGTCCAGCCGCGTCCGACGTTCTGGAGCACCGCCGCGGCAGCGCCCGGCTGGCCTTCCATCTGTCCGAAGGCGGCGCGCTCGGCGCGCCGTCCGAACACGATGGCCGCCGCCAGGAGCGCCAGGACGAATCCCAGGATGCCCAGATAGACCGGATGACCGATGAGGAAGCCGATCCCGAGGAGGGCACCGAGTACGACGATGCCCACGCCCGCGACGACCAGACCGACCTTGGGGTCGGCCTTCCGGGTCATCTGGTACGTGAGGGCGATCTGCTTCAGTCGCCCTTGAGTCGCAGCGTCAGCGCTGCCCGTGTTTGCCTTCCTCGCCATGTCCTGAAGTTTACGTGGCCCGCGAGGTCCGACCGGACGCGGCCTCCATCACATGCTGGGCCTCGACCCGGTCGCGGGCGCGGCGGCGGTCCTCCAGGACGGAGTTCCAGGCGTTGCGCCGGGCGGTGCGCTGTCCGGCGCCGAGGAGCAGCGCCTCCACGGCCTTCAGGGCGTCGGTGACGGACGGGATCGCGGTGACGCGGACGTGCGTCGATGCGGCCGGCATGTCGGGGTCCTCTCTCGATTGCGGGTGAGACGAGGTGGGGGGATGCGAGCGGGTGGTGGCGGTGAGTGAATCCAGGCTCACAGATCGGTGTTACCAGGGCGTGACCCGGTGGTCAAACACTGATGAAACGTTGATGCGGCCGGTCGGACCACTTCGGGAACGCGCGTGCGGCCCGTACGCCCCCGCTGAGCTGCGGGGCCGTACGGGCCGCACCGGATCCGGCCACTACCGGCCGGTAACTACTTGTGCTCGGATTCACACAGGGCGCGGTGCGCCCCGCGTACGCCTCAGACGGCCTGCGTGGCGTTGTCGACCGCGCCGCGCTTCTCGATCGCCTGCTGGAAGAGGCGCCCCGCGCGGTACGAGGAGCGGACCAGCGGGCCCGACATCACGCCGGAGAAGCCGATCTCGTCGGCCTCCTCCTTCAGCTCCACGAACTCCTGCGGCTTCACCCAGCGCTCGACGGGGTGGTGCCGGACGGACGGACGCAGGTACTGGGTGATCGTGATGAGCTCGCAGCCCGCGTCGTGCAGCTGGCGGAGCGCCTCGCTGACCTCCTCGCGGGTCTCGCCCATGCCGAGGATCAGGTTCGACTTCGTGACCAGACCGTAGTCCCGCGCCTTCGTGATGACGTCCAGGGACCGCTCGTAGCGGAAGCCGGGACGGATCCGCTTGAAGATCCGCGGGACCGTCTCCACGTTGTGCGCGAAGACCTCGGGGCGGGAGGCGAAGACCTCCGCCAGGAGCTCCGGCACCGCGTTGAAGTCGGGGGCGAGCAGCTCGACCTTGGTCCGGCCCTCGGCGCGGTCCGCGGTCTGCTGGTGGATCTGGCGCACGGTCTCCGCGTACAGCCAGGCGCCGCCGTCCTCCAGGTCGTCGCGCGCGACGCCCGTGATGGTGGCGTAGTTCAGGTCCATCGTGACGACCGACTCGCCCACGCGGCGCGGCTCGTCACGGTCCAGCGCCTCGGGCTTGCCCGTGTCGATCTGGCAGAAGTCGCAGCGCCGGGTGCACTGGTCACCGCCGATGAGGAAGGTGGCCTCGCGGTCCTCCCAGCACTCGAAGATGTTGGGACAGCCCGCCTCCTGGCAGACCGTGTGCAGACCCTCGCTCTTCACGAGGCTCTGCATCTTCGTGTACTCCGGACCCATCTTCGCGCGGGTCTTGATCCACTCGGGCTTGCGCTCGATGGGGGTCTGGGCGTTCCGGACCTCCAGGCGCAGCATCTTGCGTCCGTCGGGGGCGACTGCGGACACATCGGCTCCTGTAGCTTCGATTCTTCGGCGCACACCAGGGTACGCCGTTGGTTCCCATGCCTTACTACGTCTGGCCAACCTCTGGCCAGGGCCCTGCATTCCTCTGGAGGGTCCTCGGGATTCCTCCCGGGGTCCTCAGGCCGAGGCCGGTTCCACCGGGCGCTCGATCTCGCGGGGCTTCAGCTCCGCGTGCTCCAGGACCTCCCGCAGGTGGCGCTCCACCACCGGCAGCACCTCCTCGATCGTGACGTCCCGGCCCAGCTCGTTGGCGAGCGAGGCCACGCCCGCGTCGCGGATGCCGCACGGGATGATGCGGTCGAACCAGGTGTTGTCCGGGTTCACGTTGAGGGCGAAACCGTGCATGGTGACGCCCTTGGCGACCCGGATGCCGATGGCCGCGAGCTTGCGGTCCTCACGGCGCTGGCCGGCGTTGGACGGGGCGTACTCGGGGCCGTTCAGCCGCGGGTCGAACTCCTCGTCCGTCAGCCGGGGGTCGAAGTCGAGGGACAGCCCGCCGAACGACGGCCGCTGCTCGACCGGGTCGCCGAGCACCCAGACCCCGCTGCGCCCCTCGACCCGCGACGTCTCCACGCCGAACTCGGCGGCCGTGCGGATCAGGGCCTCCTCCAGGCGACGGACGTGCGCGACGACGTCCACCGGACGGGGCAGCTTCATGATCGGATAGCCGACCAGCTGGCCGGGGCCGTGCCAGGTGATCTTCCCGCCGCGGTCCACGTCCACCACCGGCGTCCCGTCCAGCGGGCGCTCGTTCTCCGCCGTGCGCCGCCCCGCCGTGTAGACCGGCGGGTGCTCCAGGAGCAGACAGGTGTCGTCGATCTCGTCGGCGAACCGCGCGGCGTGCACCTCGCGCTGCTTGTCCCAGGCCACCTGGTACTCGACGGCTTCCTCGCCGAACCCAAGGCGGACGAATCGCAGCTCACTCACGGCCATGCCTCCTCCTGGGTGCCGGCGACCGGGGACCGGGGATCATCCCGGGCCGGCTCGGCACCGATGCGTCATTCGCGCCCATGCCACTGTACGGCGGCGACGCGGACACCCCTCCGGCAGGTGACCGGGGGCGCCTACGTCAGCGATGCCGTCAATCCTCACACGATCGGATGAATGTGGGGCGAAGGTGGCGGTACGGGCCGCGGAGACCGCTAAATTCGCGCCGTTCCATGAGGGTCCGACGGGGCTGCCGCCGGGACCCGGAAGGCAGGAGACCGCACAGCTGATGACGGAACGACCACCGCAGCGCATCCCGAACCGCCAGCTCGCCGCGCTCATCGCCGAAGCCGGGTTCTCCAACGCGGGCCTCGCGAGACGGGTCGACCAGCTCGGTCTGGAACACGGCCTCGACCTGCGGTACGACAAGACCTCCGTGACCCGCTGGCTCCGCGGGCAGCAGCCGCGCGGCACCACCCCCGCCCTCATCGCCGAGGTCTTCACCCGCCGACTCGGCCGCCGGCTCTCCGCCCAGGACCTCGGCCTCGACGCCTGCGCGCCGGTCTACGCGGGCCTGGAGTTCGCGGCCACCCCCGAGGAAGCCGTCGACATCGTCAGCGGCCTGTGGCGCAAGGACTCCGGCAGCCACGCCGAACTCCGCAAGATCGCCTTCACCCCCGCCGGCCTCGTCGTCCCCAGCCGCGACTGGCTGATCGGCCGCGCCGACGACCGGGTCGCGCGCGGGGAACCCGCCCCCACCACCACCCGGCCCCCCGCCGGCACGCCCCCGCACGACCCCCGGGTCCCGCCCCAGGGCCGCTTCTCCGTACCCCGCCAGCGCGGCACCGACAGGGGGCCGGGCCAGCGGGTCTCCAGCGGCGACATCGCCGCCCTCCGCTCCGTCGGCGAACTCTTCCGCACCCTCGACCACGCCTACGGCGGCGGCCACGCCCGCCAGGCCCTCGTCCGCTACCTGGAGCACGAGGCCGAGCCGATGCTGCGCGGCACGTACGGCGAGTCCGTCGGCCGCCGCCTCTTCGCCGCCGTCGCCGACCTCACCCGGCTCGCCGGCTGGACGTCGTACGACATCGCCGCCCACGGCCTCGCCCAGCGCTACTTCGTCCAGGCACTGCGCCTCGCCCAGGCCGCCGGGGACCGGGCCTACGGCTCGTACGTGCTCCTCACCATGAGCTGCCAGGCCGTCTACCTCGGCCACGGACGCGAGGCCGTGCAGCTCGCCCGGGTCGCCCAGCAGGGCGTCGGCCCCGCCGCGCCACCCGTCGTCCAGGCGATGCTGCACGCCATCGAGGCCCGCGGACACGCCGTCCTCGGCGAGGCCCGCGCCTGCAGCGCCTCCCTCGTCCGCGCCGAACGCGCCCTCGAAGCGGCCCGGCCCGGCGACGAGGTGCCCTACTGGGCCCGCATGTTCGACGAGGCCCAGCTCGCCGACGAACTCGGCCACTGCCACCGCGACCTCCAGCAGTACCGGCCCGCCGCCCAGCACGCCGAACGCGCCCTCCAACTCCGCGCCCCCGGCTTCGCCCGCAGCCGCCTCTTCTGCCGGGTCGTCCTCGCCACCTCCCGCCTCGCCCTCGGCGAACTCGACCAGGCCTGCGCGCTCGGTGCCGAGGCCGCCCAGCAGGCCTCCGAAATGCGGTCCGCCCGCGCCGTCGAATACGTCCGCGACTTCGAGCGCCGCCTCGAGCCCTACCGCGACGCCGCCGCCGCCCGCACCTACCGCGACCGCGTAGCCACCCTCAACTAACCCACCCCTCCCCGAAACCTGCCACCCCGGGGCCCTGCCCCCGCCCCGGGGCCCTGCCTGCTGACGGGCGCCCTCGCCGCCGGGCAGCACCCGCCGCCCGCCCCTGCGCGGGCCGGCGCCCCGCCGCCCGTTGCGGGGGCCTCGCACCCGCTACCCGCGGCCCGTCCACCTCCGTGTGGGCAATCGTCCCTCCCCCAGACTCCGTCCGGGGGGACCCCCACGCCCCTGCGGAACAGTTGCCCACAACGCGGGGGGCGGCCGGGCGGGCGCGGCCTGCAACACAGGCGGCGGAGGCGCACCCGCAATGCCCGTCGCCCGGGGACGCGGATCGCAACTCCGGGCGCCGGGACGCAGCCCGTGCTCCCGGGTGGCGAGCGCGGCCCGGAACCCGGGCCTCAGGGGCCCAGGGCCCCCGGTCCTGGGGCGCGCGGTCGCCACCCGCGTGCGCGGGGTCAGGCGGCCTGTTCGGGGGCGGGGGTGAGAGGGAGGCCGAGGTCGGTGAGGAGGGCGGTGGCGGCGCGGTGGGCGGAGGTGAGGGCGCCGTGGACGGTGCCGGCGGCACGGTGGTCGCCGCAGACGTAGAGGCCGGCGAGGAGGCGCACGGAGCGCCGGGTGTCGTGCGGGGGCGGCATCGCGGGGACGGCGTCGGGGGTGTGGTGGAGGCCGAGGAGCTCCCATTCGTCGGTGGACGTGCCGTACAGCGTGGCGAGGTGCTTGCGGACGCGCCGTTCGGTGTCGTCGGGGGGCGTGCCGAGCACCGTGGAGGTGATGAGGGCCCGGCCGGCCGGCGCGCGGCTCGGGTCGACGGCGCTCATGACGGCGGTGTGGGCCACGGGCCCGCCGGGGTCGGATTCCAGGATGAGGGTCGGGTCCCCGGTGGGCGCCACGGGCGCGGTGTGGTGGAGGACGGTGACCGGGTGGAAGCCGGGCGTCCGAAGGCCGGGCAGCAGGGCCGCGGCCGACCGGGCCCCGGTCGCGAGGATCATCGAGCGGCAGCCGAACACCCCGTGCTCCGCCGTCGTGACCCGGGAGACGGACGCCTCGGTGACCCGCACGCCGGTGCGGACGGTGCCGGGCGGCAGGGTGGCGGCGAGCCGCTGCGGGAGCGCCGCCGAGCCGCCCTGGGGCGCGGAGAGCCGCCCCCGGGCGAACGCGCGGAGCGCCAGGTCCGCCTGACGGCTGGACGTGCCGAGGTCGGGGTCGGCGAGGAGCGCCGCGAGCAGGGGCCGCAGCACTCCCTGGACGGTCCGGGCGGGCAGCCTGGCCGTGAGGGCCTCGCGGGCGGTCCGCTCCGGGCGGGCGAGCAGCCGTTGCGTCGGGGTCGCGGCGAGCCGGACGAGGGACGCGCCGAGCCGCGCCTGGTCGAGCGAGGCGGCCGGATGACGGGGGGCGCTCGCGAGGGCGCGCGCCACGCTGAACGCTCCCCCCACGCTCCGGTGGCCACCGCTCCGGACCCCGCCGGGGGTCCTGCGGGGGTGCGGTGCGCCCCATCGCGCGTACCGGCCGTCGGTGTGCACGAGCACCCCGGGGCCGTAGGGGCGGAGTGCGAGGCCGTCGAGGCCCGGCATCGTCCGCAGTTCCTCGTGCGACAGGGTGAGCAGGGGGCCCACCCGGTCGAGCAGGAAGCCGTCGACGGTGTCGGTCGCCAGCCGGCCTCCTATCTGCGTCTCCGCCTCCAGGACGGCGACGGAGAGCCCGGCGCCGGTCAGCCGGTGGGCGGCCGTGAGTCCCGCGATGCCGGCTCCCACGATCACGACGTCGACGGTCTCCACGACGTCCGTACGCTGTGCGGTCCTTGCGCTGTCTGCGCTGCTGAGCACGTGCCCCTCCCCAGGTCGGCGCGGCCGGTGGGAGGCCTATGCCCCCAACGGGCCTCCGGAATGCCCGAGTTCGCCGTTCGGGTCGAGCCTAGGCAGCGCTCCCACGGGTGCCAGCCGCGCGCACCGGGGTGCGTGCGGCACGGGGGAGCACAGGGATGCGGAGGCGGGCGTACGGAAGCAGGCCCAGGGAGGCCCGCCTCCGTACGCCGGCCTACGGAAGCAGGTCTACGGAAGCAGGCCTCCGAACGTCGGCCCGCGGAGACAGGCCCGCGGAGACAGGCCTACGGAGGTAGGCCCGCGGAGGTAGGCCCGCGGAGGTAGGCCCGCGGAGGTAGGCCTACGGAAGCAGGCCCAGGGAGGGAGGGCGCGGGAGTCGGGCGCGCGTCAGTGGGTCGCCGCGCGGATCGAGTCGTCGATCGTGGGGAAGGCGAAGTCGAAGCCGGACTCCAACAGGCGTCCGGGGAGGACGCGCTGACTGCCCAGCACGTCCTGGGCGAAGTCGCCGAGGACGATCTTGAGGGCGGCGGCGGGCACGGTGAACAAGGTCGGGCGGCGGAGCACCCGGCCCATCGCCGCCGTCACCTCGCGGTTGGTGACGGGTTCGGGGGCGGTGAGGTTGACGGGGCCGGTGACGGAGGGGGTGTCGACCAGGTGGCGGAGGGCGGCGACCTCGTCGTGGAGGGAGATGTACGACCAGTACTGGCGGCCGTCGCCCATCCGCCCGCCGAGCCCGGCGCGGAAGATCGGGAAGAGCCGTCCCCACGCCCCGCCCTCGCGCGCCACGACGAGGCCGGTACGGGCGTAGGTGACGCGGATGCCGGCCTCTTCGGCGGGGGCGGCGGCGGCCTCCCACTCGACGCAGACCGAGGGCAGGAAGCCGTCGCCGGCGGGTGCGCTCTCGTCGACCGCGCGGTCGCCGGTGTCCCCGTACCAGCCGAGCGCCGTGCCGCAGACGAGCGTCTCCGGCGGGTCGGCGAGCGAGGCGAGCGCCTGGGCGATCGCCGTCGTGCCGAGCACCCGGCTGTCCCGGATCTCCTTCTTGTACGCCTCGTTCCAGCGGCGTTCGCCGACTCCGGCGCCCGCCAGGTGGACGACGGCGTCGACGCCGACGAGCCCGGCGGCGTCGACGTACAGCCGCTTCGGGTCCCATTCGACCTCGTCGGCGGCCCCGGCCGGGCGGCGGACGAGCCGGAGGACGTCGTGGCCGTCGGCGCGCAGGGAGCGGACGAGGGCGGAGCCGATGAGCCCGGAGGCGCCGGTGACGGCGACACGCTTGCGGATGGCGGAACGCTGCATGGGCACCATCCTGCCCTTCCCGCCCGGGGCGTGACACAGTGGCCGCCATGATCGTGCCGGAGACGCACATACGTTCAGCGGGGCCCGACGACGCGGACGCCCTCGGCGCGCTCGACCGGGCCGCCTGGTCGACCCTCCACGCCGTGCAGCCCGCCCCGGCGGAGCCGTACGAGCCCTTCTTCGACGACCGCCACGTGCCGGGGGACTACCTGGTCGCCGTGCGCGGGGGCGTGCTCGTCGGCTACGTCCGGGTGGTGCGGCCGACCCCGCTGGCCGTCAACGCCCACGTCCGCCAGATCCAGGGCCTGGTCGTCGCCGAGGCCGTCCGGGGGCGGGGGGTCGCCAGGGCGCTCCTGAGGGCCGCCGTGGACCGGTCGCGGGAGGACGGCGCGAGGCGGATCACGCTGCGGGTGCTCGGGCACAACGCGCCGGCCCGCGCGCTGTACGCCTCCGAGGGCTTCGCCGTCGAGGGCGTGCTGCCGGGGGAGTTCCTGCTCGACGGGGTGTACGTGGACGATGTCCTGATGGGCCGTTCGCTACTCGGCTGAGTCGCGCAGCAGCCGCATCCCGCCGGTCAGTTCGCGCAGGCAGCGGACCGCGAGGGCGGCCGGGGAGCCCTCGCCGCGCACGGGCGCGCCGGCGTCGGTCCCGTGCCCGGCCCCGGCCCCGACTCCGGCCCCGATGCCGACTCCGGCGTCGGGGCCGCGCCCGGTGGCCGTCCCGTCCCCGGCGGTCGTCCCGTCCCCGGTGTCCGCCCCCGTGCCGGTCTCGGCCCAGCTCTCCAGCGCGATCCGGATGGCGTCCGTGGCCGCGGCCGCCACGAGCCGTACCTCCAGCGGGTCGGCGCCGGGTCCGGCGAGCGCGGCGACGACCTCGCGGAGCCGTTCCTCGGACTCCTGGTTGACCCGGTACCAGACGGCCCGGAGCGCGGGGTCGCGGGTGGCGGCGCGAAGCATCCCGCGGGTCCAGCGCAGGCCCTCGGCGGCGGCCTCGTCCCGGGGGGTGAGCGAGGTGGCGATCGAGCGCTCCAGGAG
>NZ_JBHJQI010000219.1:0-9204 GCF_042262805.1 Streptomyces sp. NPDC056361 | reverse complement strand
CCCGGGCCCGGTCCCTCACTCCGTGCGGCGCGCGGTCACTCCGCGTCGCCGATGGCGATCTGCACGCCCTCCTCCGCCGGGGCGGCCGACTGAGCCGGCACGGCCGTCCCGGCCGGGTTCATCGTCGCGAGCAGCTGCCGGGCCAGACCGAGCCCGGTGCCGCCCATGGTGAGCGCCTTGGCGAAGACGTCCGCCATGCCGTCGGCGCCGTTGAGCAGCACCATCTGGTCGACGTTCCCGAACGCGGAGGCGCCCGCGGAGACGATCTCCGGCCACTTCTCGGCGAGCTGCTGGGCGACCACGGCCTCCTGGTTCTCCGCGAGGGCCGCCGCACGCGCCTTGATCGCCTCGGCCTCGGCCAGACCCTTCGCACGCGTGGCCTCGGCCACCGCGAGGCCCTTGGCGTGCTGGGCCGCCGCCTCGGCCTCACCCGTGAGACGCGTGGCCGTGGCCTTGGCCGCGCTCGCGAGCTCGGTCTCCTTCGCCTCGGCCTCGGCGGCGGAGATGCGGGCGTCGCGTTCGGCCGCGGCGAGCGTCCGGGTCTCGTAGGCCATGGCGTCGGCGGGCTTGCGGACCTCCGCCTGGAGCTGCTGCTCCTTGCGGTGTCCCTCCAGCTCGGCGACCCGGGTCTCCTGGACGACGACCTCCTGGCGAGAGGCCGCCTCGGCCAGCGGGCCGGCCTGCCGGGCCCGGGCCGAGGCCTGGTCGCGCTCGGCCTGGTAGCCCGCCTGGAGGATCTCGCTGTCGCGGGTCGCCTCGGACATGCGGGCCGCGGCCTGCTGCTCCGCCTCGGTGGCCCGCCGGTTCGCCTCGGCCTGCGCGATCCGCGCGTCCCGCTGGACGGCGGCGGCGTGCGGGGCGGCGAGGTTCTTGATGTAGCCGGTCGGGTCCTCGATCTCGTGGATCTGCAGCGAGTCGACGATCAGACCGAGCTTCTCCATCTCCGTGCCACAGGCCGAACGGGCCTGCCCGGTCAGCTTCTCCCGGTCACGGATCATGTCCTCCACGGTCAACCCGCCGACGATGGCCCGGAGATGGCCGGCGAAGACGATGTGCACGCGTTCGGACATGAGCTTCTGCTGGTCGAGGAAGCGGCGGGCGGCGTTGGCGATCGACACGAAGTCGTCACCGACCTTGAAGATCACCACGCCGCGCACCTTGAGCGGAATGCCCTGGTGGGTGACGCACTCGACCGACAACTGCGTCTCGTTGAGGTCGAGCGACAGCTTGCGCACCGCCTGGACGCCGGGCAGTACCAGGGTGCCGCGGCCGGTGACGATGCGGAACCCCATCCCCGCGCCCAGGCCTTCGTTCTTGTGGTTGGAACCGGAGATGATCAGAGCCTCGTTGGGTTCCGCGACGCGCCACATCATCTTGAACACGGTGATCACGACGACGATGGCGCCGCCGACGATGCCCGCCAGAATGCCGATGCCCATGGGCAGGATCCCCCTTCACCGGAGCCGAGCGGACCCGGTGAAGGGAGTGTGCGCCCGTGACGGGCGCGCACTCAACGGTGCGGTCAACTGTCGTACGCGGCTGTGACATAGACGGTGCGTGGAGGGAGATGTTCCATGACCATCACGACCGTTCCGGTCTCGATCCGCTCCTTCGGTGTCGCCGGATAGGCGAGGAAGTGCTCGGCGCCGCCCCGGATCCGGACGATCACCTCGCCGACGAGGCCGGGACCGACGGTGCCGGTCACCCGGCCGAGCAGTCCCACCATCGCGGAGTCCATCGACGCGTCGTCCATGCCTGAACGGTACGTCAGATCCACCCGTCCAGCGCGGACATGAACCCGTCGAAGTCGTCCCGGTGGACGGTGTGCCCTGCCCCAGCCACCGTACGGAGGACGAAGCCGCGGTCCGCCAGCATCCGGGCGGCGCCGGGCGGGACCAGCAGGCTCGGGTCGGCGAGCGTGACGAGGGAGGGGACGGCGGCGCCGGCGGGCCACATGTCGACGCCCCTGAACTCCTCCAGCGCGTACGCCGTCCGCTCGTCCCAGTCCCGTACCGACGCCATCTCGGCGTCGACGTCCTCGTCGGGCCAGTGGGGGTTGAACCCCTTGATCTGGTCCCGGGTCATCGTCTTGCCCCGGACGAAGAGGCCGGCCCGGTAGCCGCAGGGCCCGGACCCCAGGTGCCAGGCGGGATCGGAGTAGACGGCCCGGGACGGCTTCAGCCGCTCGACCGCACGGGCCAGGGCGAGCGCCCCGAGCGAGTGGCCGACGACCAACTCGGGCCCGGCGGGCAGCGATTCGACGAGGTCGTCGGCGTAGTCGTCCGGCCGGTACCGCTCCGCCCCGGACGCCCGCCCGCTGGCCCCGTGCCCCCGCAGGTCCACCGCGATCACCCGGTAGCCGCGCTCCGCGAGCGCAGGTCCGACCCGACGCCAGGTGCGGTGGTCGGCCATGAGGCCGTGGACGAGCAGGGCGGTCCGGTCGCCGGACCCCCAGGTGGTGGTGTGCAGGCGCACGGTGCCGCCCTTCCCTCGTGCCCGGTGGTGTGCGGCGGACGCCGACCGGGGTCAGCGCACGCTGCGGATGGGGCGCACGGCGAGCGCGCCGAGTACCGACAGTACGGCCGCGATCAGGAACAGGGCCGTGTATCCGCCACTGAGCGACACGACGAGCGAGGCCACGAACGGGGCGACGATCTGCGGTCCCGCGTTGGCGACGTTGAGGACGCCCATGTCGCGGGCGGCGTCCTCGGCCTTCGGCAGCACCATGGTCACCAGGGCGGTGTCGACGGCCATGTAGCAGCCGAAGCCCAGGCCGTTGACGGCGGAGAAGGCGAGCATCGCCGTCCAGCTGGTGGAGACGGCCGGGATGAGCAGGGCGACGGCGGCGAGCGCGGCGGAGGCACCCACGAAGAGCTTGCGCCGGTCGTAGCGGTCCGACAGCCAGCCGCCGAGCACCGTGGACACCACCATGGCGACCGAGTTGAGCGGCATGAGGATCGCCACCGCCTCCTCGGGGGTCAGCCCGGCGGGCAGGTCGGTGTGGTCCTTCAGGATGTACAGCTGGAATCCGGCCACCGCGAAGTAGCCGAGGACCAGCAGGGCGCGGCCGATGAACGCCCAGCGGAAGTCGTGGTCCTTGAGCGCGCTGCCGAAGGCCGCGATCTGCTCCTTGACCGGCAGCGCGGCCTTCGGGGGCATGCGCTCCTCGCGGGCGCAGGTCGTGAACAGCACGGCGGTGGCGGCGACGATCGCGCCGAAGACCAGGTAGCCGGTGCGGTAGTCCTCGGAGAAGGCGGCGCCGACGAGGGCGCCGATCGTCGAGCCGATGGGCAGGCCGAGGCCGACGGCCGCCGACGCCTTGCCCCGCGAGGCGACGGGCACCCGGTCGGGCACCACGGAGGTGATGGCCGCCTGGTAGAAGTTCATGACGGCCTGCCCCAGGCACCAGGCGATGGTGACCAGCAGGATCGTGTGGACGCTGCCGAGCAGCAGCATCACCGGCAGGGCCAGCAGGCCGCCGGCCAGGATCCACGGGTTGCGCCGTCCCGAGCGGTCCGAGAGGGCGCCGGCGACCGGGTTGAAGACGGTGGCGAAGATCGCGGATATGCCGGAGACGAGGCCGAAGTTCGCCACCTTGTCCGCCGGGTCGATGGCCTCGATCTGGAGCGCGAGCAGCATGCCGGGGACGCCGATGTACAGGGCGTACATCGCGGTGTTCCCGGCGAGGAGCAGGGGCAGCAGGCCGCGTGTCGGCCGGGGGCCGGCGGGGGAGTCGGCGGTGGCGGTGCCGGAAGTGCCGGTGGCGGAGCCGGTGCCGGGGGAGGAAAGGGCCACGGTGCCCTCCTGGGGAGATCGCCCGATGAGGGGGCGAGGAGCGGATTGAACAGATCGTTTACACGTGTCAGTGACACGTGTGAGCATTGTGTAGCATTCAATTCCGGCCATCCGCCAGACCCTGTGCCGGATTGTTCTGGAAAGATGCCGAAGCGATGAGCCAGCCAACCGAACAGTCCCCCGAACGCCCCGCCGGGCGCGCGGTCCCGACGAGCGCCGACGTCGCCCGCCTCGCGGGCGTCTCCCGGGCCACCGTCTCGTACGTCCTGAACAACACCTCCGCCGTCCGCATCAGCGAACCCACCCGCCGCCGGGTCAGGGAAGCGGCCGAGGAGCTCGGGTACGTGCCGCACGCCGCCGCCCGCAGCCTGCGCGCCGGCCACAGCCGGATGGTGCTCCTGCCGACCGCCCACGTCCCGGTCGGACCGCTGTACAGCCAGTTCTTCAACGACTTCCAGTGGGCCCTGCGGCGCCTCGACTACACGGTGGTGCAGTACGGCAGCATCGGCATGCGGCCCGAGGAGGCCGCCCGCGCCTGGGCCGAGCTGCGGCCGGTCGCCGTGGTCTCGCTCGGCGAGGCCGAGGTCACCGCGCAGGGCGTCGAGATCCTCAAGCGCTCCGGTGCCCGGGCCGTGATCACCCTCGGCACCCAGCGCGTGGAGGGCACCCACGCCCTGGTCATGGAGCAGAGCCGGGTCGGCGAGGTGGCCACCGCCCACCTGGTGGAGACCGGCCGCCGCCGCATCGGCGTCGTCATCCCGGAGGAACCCGGCCTCGACATGTTCGCGGCACCCCGCCTCGAAGGCGCTCGCCGCGCGGCCGAGGGCACCGGCGCCACCGTCGTCCCCCTCCCGCTGCGGTACGACGAGGAGTCGGCCCGGGCGCTCGCCGCGCGGTGGCGGGAGGAGGGCCTCGACGGCGTCTTCGCGTACAACGACGAGTACGCGATGCTCCTGATGCGCGCGCTCCAGGACGAGGGCGTCTCCGTACCCGGTGAGACCGCCGTGATCGGCTCCGACGACCTGCTCCTCGGCCGCCTCCTCCGCCCCCGGCTCAGCACCGTCCGCATCGACATGGTCCTCGGCCGCGAACTCGCCGAACTCGTCGACCAGGCCGTCCGCGAACCCGAAGCGGAGCCCGTCACCCGCTCCCTGCTCGACTCGCGGGTCGTCCGGCGCGAGTCCAGCTGACGCGCCCGCCGACGCCCGACGGGATCCCGGACGGCGCGCTCGGCGCCGACCGGCGGGAATCCGTCCGGCGGCGCGGCGTCGTCGGACCGACTCGGCGTGGTCCGGTGGTCCGGCCTCGGCGGACCGGCTCGGCGTGGTCCGGTGGCGCGGGCGCCGTAGGGCGGCCCGGCGCGGTCCGGTGGCCCGGCATCGTCCGGGCGGCCCGGCGTCGTCCGGCGGGAGTCCGGTCGAGCGCTTAGCGTCGGTGCATGAGCACAGTTCCGAAGCGTTTCGAGATCCTGCTGGTGGCCGAGCACGTGGAGGACCGGGGCGGCGCCTCCGTGACGGACAGCGCCGTCCGCTCGGCCGTCGTCGAGGCCACCGGACGGCACGGCGAGTCGGGCTACCCGATCTACGAGGGGCACGGCATCAGGGCCGACATCGACCCGGAGACGCGCACGGTCGAGGCACTCCTCGTCGACGGGCGCGAGCTCGACTACGGCCTGACGGCGCTGGTCCGCCCTGCCGACCGCGGCTGACGTGAGGCCCCTCCGTTGCGGCCTGACGGCGCTGGTCCGCCCTGCCGACCGCGGCTGACGTGCGGCCCCTCCGTTGCGGCCTGACGGCGCTGGTCCGCCCCGCCGACCGCGGCTGACGTGCGGCCCCTCCGCCCCGGACGTCCCGAATCGGCCCGTTGACAGGGCGGGCCGACCGACGCAGACTCTGCGCGCGCACGCCGGCGAAGGTTTTTTCACCAGGCGAACAGCGTCGTTCCGAAGGTCACGCAGGCACGCAGGTCACGTGGGAGAGAACCGATGAGCATCCGCGACGTCTACATCGTCGACGCCGTCCGCACCCCGATCGGGAAGTTCGGCGGCGCCCTCGCCCAGGCGCGTCCCGACGACCTCGCCGCCCATGTGGTGAAGGCCCTCGTCGACCGCACGCCCGCGCTCGACCCGGCGCGCGTCGACGACGTGTACTTCGGCGACGCCAACGGCGCGGGCGAGGACAACCGGGACGTGGCGCGGATGGCCGTCCTGCTCGCCGGACTGCCCGTCTCCGTCCCCGGCGTCACCGTCAACCGCCTCTGCGGCTCCGGCCTGGAGGCCGTGATCCAGGCGGCCCGCGCCATCGCGCTCGGCGACGCCTCCGTGGCCATCGCCGGCGGCGTCGAGTCGATGTCCCGCGCGCCCTGGGTCCTGCAGAAGCCCGAGCGGGCCTTCCCCGCCGGTCACCAGCAGCTCCACTCGACGACCCTCGGCTGGCGCATGACCAACCCGAGGATGCCCGCCGAGTGGACGGTCGCGCTCGGCGAGGGCGCCGAGCTCGTCGCGGACCGGCACGGCCTCGCCCGCGAGCAGCAGGACGCCTTCGCCCTCGCGAGCCACCGCAAGGCGGCCGAGGCCTGGGCGAAGGGCCTGTACGACGACGAGGTCGTCCCCTACCCGGGAGTGGACCTCGCCCGCGACGAGTGCATCCGCGACGCCACCTCCATGGAGGCGCTCGCCAAGCTCAAGCCCGCCTTCCGCACCGAGGGCGGCACCGTCACCCCGGGCAACTCCTCGCCGCTCAACGACGGCGCCGCCGCCCTGCTCCTCGTCGACGAGGAGGGGCTGCGCGAGACCGGCCGCGAGCCGCTGGCCCGCATCCGCACGTCCGCGGTCACCGGCATCGAGCCCCAGCTCTTCGGCCTCGGCCCGGTCGCGGCGGTCCGCCGGGCCCTGGAGAAGTCCGGACGCTCCTTCGCCGACCTGCGCACCTTCGAGCTGAACGAGGCCTTCGCGGCCCAGGCCCTCGGCTGCCTCGCCGAATGGCCGGAACTCGACCCCGAGATCGTGAACCCGCGCGGCGGCGCCATCGCCCTCGGCCACCCGCTGGGCGCCTCCGGCGCCCGCCTCGCCGGCTCGGTGGCGCACCAGCTCGCCGCCGCCGGCTCCGGCACGGGCCTCGCCGCGCTCTGCATCGGCGTCGGCCAGGGCCTCGCCCTGGTACTGGAGCGCTGAACCGCCACCCACGGCACCAAGCCGGGCGCAGGCGAACGCGAGAGGGGTACGGGAGGCTCTCCCGTACCCCTCTCGCGCGGGTACCTCCCCGGGCGTCACGCCCGGCGGGTCACTTCTGCTGCGCGGCCTCGACGGACTTGCGGACCTCGTCCATGTCCAGCTTCCGCGCCTGGCCGATGACGTCCTCCAGGGCGGCCTCGGGCAGCGCGCCCGGCTGCGCGAACACGGCCACGTTGTCGCGGACGATCATCAGCGTCGGGATCGAGCGGATCTCGAAGGCGGCGGCCAGCTCCGGCTGCGCCTCGGTGTCCACCTTCGCGAAGACCAGGTCCTCGTGGCGCTCGGAGGCGGCCTCGAAGACGGGGGCGAACTGACGGCAGGGACCGCACCAGGAAGCCCAGAAGTCGATCAGGACGAAGTCGTTGCCGCTGACGACCTCGTCGAAGTTGTCCTTGGTGAGCTCTACGGTGCTCATGCTTCCTACCTTTCGGGGGTCTCCTGGCGGTGTCCTCACGGTCCCCTGGGGACTCGCCCCGCACAACGGCGTATCGAGCCGCGCTATTCCGGACCGCTGCCAGCAGACTGGGACCCATGACACGAACGGTGGATGCGGTGGATGCCGAGCACGCGTACGACGTGGTGGTCCTGGGCGCGGGGCCGGTCGGCGAGAACGTCGTCGACCGGGTGCGGGCGGCCGGCCTGAGCGCCGCGATCGTCGAGAGCGAGCTGATCGGGGGCGAGTGCTCGTACTGGGCCTGCATGCCCAGCAAGGCGCTGCTCCGCCCCGCGCTCGCCCGCTCCGACGCCCGAAAGGTCGCCGGACTCCGCGAGTCGGTCTACGGCCCGCTGGACGCCATGGAGGTGCTCGCCCACCGGGACGCCGTCGTCGGCCACTGGAAGGACGACGGCCAGGTGGACTGGCTCGACTCCATCGGCGCCCGGCTCTTCCGCGGCCACGGCCGGCTCACCGGGCCGCGCTCGGTGGAGGTCGCGGGCCCGGAGGGCGAGCGCCACGTGCTCACCGCACGGCACGCGGTCGCCGTCTGCACCGGCACCCGCGCCGTCCTCCCCGACCTGCCCGGACTGCCCGGGGCGCATCCCTGGACCAGTCGCGAGGCGACCAGCTCCGACCGCGTGCCGGAGCGGCTCGTCGTCGTCGGCGGGGGAGTGGTGGGCGTGGAGATGGCCACCGCCTGGCAGGCCCTCGGTGCGAAGGTGACCCTGCTCGTACGGGGCGGGGGCCTGCTGCCGCGCATGGAACCGTTCGTCGGCGAGCACGTGGCCGCGGCCCTCGCGGCGCGCGGCGCGGACGTCCGTACCGGGGCCGTCGTCACCGCGGTGGTACGCGACGGGGGCACCGGTCCGGTCACCGTGGTCCTGGAGGGCGGCGACCACGTCGAGGGGGACGAGGTGCTGTTCGCGACCGGCCGGGCCCCGCGCACCGACGACATCGGCCTGGACAAGGTCGGCCTGCCCCCGGGGTCCTGGCTCGACGTCGACGACAGCCTCCTGGTCACCGGCACCGACTGGCTCTACGCCGTCGGGGACGTCAACCACCGCGCGCTCATGACCCACCAGGGCAAGTACCAGGCGCGCATCGCCGGAGCCGCCATCGCCGCCCGCGCCCTGGGCGACCCGGCCCTGGACACCGGCCGCTGGGGCGCGCACGCCGCCACCGCCGACCACGCGGCCGTCCCGCAGGTCGTGTTCAGCGACCCCGAGGCGGCCGCCGTCGGCCTCGGCCTCGCCGAGGCCGAGCGCGCCGGCCACCGGGTCAGGGCCGTCGACCTCGACATGCGGCAGGTCGCCGGGGCCGGCCTGTACGCCCAGGGCTACCGGGGGCACGCCCGGATCGTCGTCGACCTCGACCGCGAGGTCCTCCTCGGCGCGTCCTTCGTGGGCCCCGGCATCGGGGAACTGCTCCACTCGGCGACGGTCGCCGTCGCAGGCGAGGTCCCCATCGCCCGCCTCTGGCACGCCGTCCCGTCCTACCCCACCCTGAGCGAGGCCTGGCTGCGCCTCCTGGAGGCCTATCGGGGCTGATCCCCGGGCGATCCCCGCAGCGTGCCGGAGCCGAGCCCGCGTCACTGCGTCCCCGGCGCCGGCAGGTCCTAGGGCCTGTCGTCACATTCCCGCCTGCCTCGCGACGCCTGGCACGCGCTCTCGCCGCACCGGGCGAAAGCCCGAGTACGTCCAGTACGCGGACTTCCACCCGGCACGCAGAGAGCACGCACCAG
>NZ_JBHJQI010000218.1:0-9213 GCF_042262805.1 Streptomyces sp. NPDC056361 | reverse complement strand
GGGGACGACGCCGTCGCAGCCGTTGGCGATCAGCCACGCCACGTGCTCGGCGTACGCGTCGTAGTCGACGGAGAGGTCCTCGCGGAAGGGGAGGGTGGTGGCGACCATGATGCCGCGCCAGGGTCGGTCGGTGTTCCAGGTGGTGGCGGTCATGTCGACGACCTTTCTGTAGTGTGTGACATTTTACAGAGGGGTAGGAAGAGAGGCCCCCTGATGGGCCTCTCCCCCGGGTGGGGTCTAGTGCGGGCCGTCCGGCCCGGGTGTCTCCTCCAGCGCGGCGAGCGTCGAGAGGCGGACCGGGACGGCGAACGGGCGGCGCTCGGCGGGCGGTTCGGGCGTGCCGTCGGGCGCCGCGAGGCAGGCGACGGCCGTCCCGCACATCCGCCCCTGGCACCAGCCCATGCCGGCCCGGGTGAGGAGCTTGACGGTCCGGGCGTCCCGCGCGCCGAGGTCGGCGACCGCTTCGCGGACGCGTCCGGCGGGCACCTCCTCGCAGCGGCAGACGTCGGTGTCGTCGTCCAGCCAGGCGGGCCAGCCGGGGCCGGGGGCGTGGGCCGCGGACATCACGTCGGCGAAGGCGCGCATCCGGTCCCGGCGGCGCCGGAGTCCGCCGGCCCGCCCCGCGTCCGGCCGCCGGCCCCGCAGCCGGGCGACGATCGCGTGCGCGGCCAGCTCTCCTTCCGTACGGGCGAGTTCGGCGCCGCCCACGCCGCCGGTCTCGCCCGCCGCCCACAGGCCGGCCACCGAGGTCTCCTGGAGGGCGTCGAGGACGAGGCCCAGGGTCCCGTCGGGCAGCGTCCGGGTGGCGCAGCCGACGGCCGTGGCCAGTTCGATCTGCGGGACGAGTCCGTGCCCGACGGCCAGCGCGTCGCAGGCGATGCGGCGTCCCGTCCCCGGCACGGGTCGCCAGTCGCCGTCCAGCCGGCTGACGGTGACGGCCTCCACCCGGTCGGTGCCGTGCACCTCGGTGACCGCGCTGCCCGGCAGCACCCGCACGCGGTGCCTGAGCAGTGCGGCCCCGTGCACCAGGGCCTCGGCCGCCTTCCGGGGGTTGGTCAGGAGCGCCCGGGGGCTGCGGGCGTACCGCAGATAGCCGGCGGCCTCGACCACGGCCGGGACCCGCGCGCCGGCTGCCGCGAGGGACGAGGCGACGGCGAGGAGCAGCGGTCCGCTGCCGGCCACGACGACGCGGCGGCCGGGCAGGACGAGGCCGGACTTGAGCATGGCCTGCGCTCCCCCGGCGCCCACGACGCCGGGCAGGGTCCAGCCTGGAAAGGGCAGTTGGCGCTCGTAGGCGCCGGTGGCGAGGAGCAGGGTGCGGGCCCGGACGGCGACGGGTCGCTCCGCGGCGCCGTCGACGCCGGTGACCGCGTGCACGGTCCAGGTCCCGTCGGCCTCTTTGGTGGTGGTCCACACGTGGTGACCGGGCAGGTGGGCGACGCCGCTTCCGGCCAGGCGTCGCCTCAGGTCGGAGAAGGCGGACCAGTCGTGGTGCAGGGCCTCGGGCCGTACCGCGCCCAGGGCGGGCGCCGGGTGCCGGTAGAACTGTCCGCCGGTCTGGGCGGAGGCGTCGAGGAGGGCCACGGAGAGTCCGCGCTCGGCGGCGGTGACGGCGCCGGCGAGTCCCGCGGAACCCGCGCCGACGACGGCGAGGTCGTAGACCCCGTCCTGTGCGTCCCTCGTCCCCGGCGCGTCCGGTTCAGACGGTGAGGCGGTCATGGCCGTGTCCCTCCTGGGTGGTGATCGCGTCGCCGGGGCGGGCGGGGACGAGACAGGCGCGGCGGTTGGGTTCGCCGTTGACGGTGGCGAGGCAGTCGTAGCACTGCCCGATGCCGCAGAAGGCGCCGCGCGGCCGGCCGCCGTCCCGGGTGGTGCGCCAGGCGAGGATGCCGGCGCCCCAGAGGGCGGCGGCGACGGTCTGGCCCGGCAGGGCGGTGACGCGCCGGCCGTCGAAGGTGATCTCGAACGGCGGATCGGGCTGTGCGCCGACGAGGTCGGCGGGGGTGCGGGCCACGGGCCCTCCTCTCGTGACGGGGTGCGCGTGCCTCAGGGCGCGGGCGTGGACGCGGGTGCGGATGCGGATGCGGGTGCGGGTGCGGGGAAGCGGTCGGGGCGGAACGGGTGGATGTCGAGGGGTGGTGCGCCGCCGGTGACACAGGCCGCGACGATGAGGCCGGTCACCGGGGCGAGGCCGATTCCGGCGCCTTCGTGGCCGCAGGCGTGCAGCAGTCCGGGGACGCGCGGGTCGGGGCCGATGGCGGGCAGGTGGTCCGGCAGGTAGGGGCGGAAGCCGAGGTAGGTCCGGATCGCCCGTACGGTGCCGAGGACGGGGAACAGCGCGGTGGCCCCTGCGGCGAGGCGGCGGAGGACCTCGGTGGACAGGGTCCGGTCGAAGCCGACCCGCTCGCGGCTCGCGCCGATGAGGACGGGGCCGGCGGGGGTGCCCTCGACGACCGCCGAGGTCTGGAGCGCGGCGGAGCCGCTGGCGACGTCCGCCACGTAGTCGGCGGCGTACACCTTGTGCCGCACCACGCGGGGCAGCGGTTCGGTGACGAGGACGAAGCCCCTGCGGGGCAGTACGGGAAGGTGCACGCCCGCGCGTTCGGCGAGCGCGCCGCCCCATGTCCCGGCGGCGTTGACCACGTGCGGGGCATGGAGGTCACCGGCCGCGGTCCGCACACCGCGGATCTCGCCGGCGGGGCCGGTGAGCAGTCCGGTGACCTCCTCTCCCAGCCGCAGCGTGATCCGGTCGCCGCCGGCGCGCAGCAGTTGGGCGGCTGCGTGGGCGGGCATCACCTGGGCGTCCTGTGGATAGAGGAAGCCTCCCGCCAGTCCAGGAGCGAGGTGGGGCTCCAGGTCGTGGAGCCGGTCTCCGTGGACCTCCTGGGCGGTGACGCCCGCCTTCTCCTGACGGGCCGCGAACTCCCGCAGGGCCCGCATCCCGGACTCGCCCGAGGCGACGACGAGGCCGCCCTTGGCCTCGTACTCGACCCGCGGCGGAAGCAGGTCGGCCAGTTCACGCCACAACGTGGTGGCGAGCAGGGCGAGTTCGAGTTCCGGTCCTGGTTCCTTGTCGGAGACCAGGAGGTTTCCCTCGCCCGCTCCGGTCGTCCCGCCGGCGACGGGACCGCGGTCGACGACGGTGACGGAGAGGCCGGCGAGGGCGGCGTAGTAGGCGCAGGCCGCGCCGACGACGCCGGCGCCGACGACGATGACATCCGAGGGTTTTCTCGTGGGCACGGCAGTAATATTTCACATGGCACTGGAGTTGCCAAGCCCCCACGGCGGAGCATCGCAGCCGCCGCGGGCACTACCGGGCACCCGTCGGACACGGATGGATAACGGAGCGCCCGACACCTTGTCAGTGCAATTTCACATTACTATGTTACCGGTCACATTCCAGCCGTCGCCGGCTGGCCGACCCGCTGCTCCCGGAGTGACCACCCATGAACAAGCGCACGTACACCTTGGCCACCGCCCTGGTGACGACCCTGGCCCTCGGCGTGACCGGCTGCGCCGACGGCAAGAAGTCCGACGGCTCCCGGGACCGCAAGAACCCCGCCACCTCCACCAACGGCTCGGTCCTCGGCGGCACCCCGCAGAAGGGCGGCACCCTCACCGTCCTGTCCAACCAGGACTTCACCCACCTCGACCCGGCCCGCAACTGGGTCATGCCCGACATGGACTTCGGCACCCGGCTGCTCTACCGCACGCTCGTCACCTACACGGCGGAGCCCGGAGCCAAGGGCAGCGAGCTGGTCCCCGACCTCGCCGAGGACCTCGGCACCCCCTCCAACGGCGCCAAGACCTGGACCTTCCGCCTCAAGCCCGGCCTGAAGTACGAGGACGGCACCCCGATCACCTCCAAGGACGTCAAGCACAACGTCGAGCGGTCCTTCTCGCCCGACCTGCCCGGCGGCCCCGACTACGCGGCCCGCTACCTCGTCGGCGGCAAGGACTACCGGGGCCCGGCCGAGGGCAAGCACCTCGACTCCGTGAAGACCCCGGACGACCGCACGATCGTCTTCGAACTCCACACGCCCTTCGCGGAGTTCCCCTTCGCCGCCACCCTCCCGACCTTCGCTCCCGTGCCGCCCTCCCGGGACAAGGGCCCCCAGTACGACAGCCGCCCGTTCTCCTCGGGCCCGTACAAGGTCGAGACCTACGCCCGCGACAAGCAGCTCGTCCTGGTCCGCAACACCCACTGGGACCCCAAGAACGACTCCGTCCGCAAGGCGTACCCGGACCGGATCGTCGTCACCATGGGCCTCAAGGGCAACCAGATCGACGACCGGCTGATCGCCTCCTCCGGCGCCGACGCCTCCGCCGTCTCCTGGGCCCAGCTCCGCCCCGAGTCCATCTCCAAGGTCCTCACCAAGGCCGACGTGAAGGCCCGGCTGCTCGCCGAGTCCAGCAGCTGCACCGAGATGGTCCAGATGCACACCGGTCGCGCCCCCTTCGACGACCTGAAGGTCCGCCAGGCCGTGCAGTACGCCCTCGACCGGGAGGCGATCGTCACCGCCGCCGGCGGGCCGGCCGTCGTCGACGCCTCCACCGCCGCCATGCCCGGCGCCCTCTTCACCGGCGGCAAGCAGCCCGACACGCTGAAGATCCCGCTCTCCGGCGACGTCGAGAAGGCCAAGCAGCTCCTCAAGGAGGCCGGGAAGGCCGACGGCTTCTCCACCCGCCTCACCGTCTCCATGAACGACAAGCGCATCGGCGAGGCCATCCAGGAGTCCCTGGGCCGGGCCGGCATCAAGGTGACCATCGAGACCGTCGACCCGTCGGCGTTCTACGACACCATCGGCGACACCAAGAGCCGCACGGACCTCGTCTACACCGGCTGGTGCCCCGACTACCCGTCCGGCTCCACCTTCCTGCCCTTCGTCTTCGACGGGCGGTTCATCAAGGTGAAGGGCAACACCGGCAACCACTCCCTCTTCAAGGACGACGCCACCATGAAGCGGATGGACGAGATCGCCGCCATGTCCGACGGCGCCCAGGCCAACAAGGCGTGGCAGGACCTCGACGGGCAGATCCTCGCCAAGGCCCCGGTCGCCCCCGGCGCCTCGAAGCGCCGCACGCTGCTCATCGGCACCAACGTCGCCGGAGCCTTCGGGCACACCTCCTGGAGCGGCCAGCTCGACTACGCGACCGTCGGTCTCAAGGACCCGTCGAAGAGCGCGAACTGAAGGACGCCCCTCCCATGACACTCACCACCACCTCCTCCCCTCCGGTGTCCGGGGGCGGCGGGGCCTGGCGGGCGGTCCGCGCGGAACTGCGCCGCCGCGCCTCGCTGAAGGTCTCCCTCGCCGTCGTCGCGTTCTTCGCCCTGATGACCGTCGCCGCGCCGCTGATCAGCGCGCTCGGCGGCTGGGGCCCCGAGGAGTTCGACAAGGCCGCCGTCGACCCCTACCTCGGCGGACTGCCGATCGGGCCGCTCGGCGGGGTCTCCGCCGAGCACTGGCTCGGCGTCGAACCCATCACCGGACGCGACCTGTTCGCCCGCGTCGTGCACGGCGCCCAGGTGTCGCTGCTGATCGCCTTCGCCGCCACCGCGATCGTCGTGGCGGCGGGCGTCGCCGCCGGCGTCGCGGCCGGCTACTTCGGGGGCCGCACCGACACGGTGCTGTCCCGGCTGATGGACCTCACGATGTCCTTCCCGTCCCTCATCTTCATGATCGCGATGATGTCGGTGGCCAGGGACGTCAACCGGACGCTCCTGATGATCCTGGTCATCGGCCTCTTCGGCTGGCCCGGCGTCGCCCGGGTCGTGCGGGGCCAGACCCTCTCGCTCAAGCACCGCGAGTACGTCGACGCCGCCCGCGTCGGCGGCTCCGGCCCCTGGCGGATCCTCGCGCGCGACATCCTCCCGGGCGTCGCCGGACCCGTCATCGCGTACACCACGCTGATGATCCCCGGCATGATCGCCACCGAGGCCGCCCTCAGCTACCTCGGCGTCGGAGTCCGCCCGCCGACCCCGTCCTGGGGCCAGATGATCGCGGAGGGCGTCGCCTACTACGACACCGACCCGATGTACTTCCTCGTCCCCAGCGTCTGCCTCTTCCTCACCGTGCTCGCGTTCACCCTCCTCGGCGACGCCCTGCGCGACATCCTCGACCCGCGAGGGGGCCGTTCGTGATCCTCTACCTCGGCCGCCGGCTGCTCGGGGTGATCGGCGTCCTCCTCGCCATCGCCGCCGTCACCTTCGTCATCTTCTACGTGCTGCCCTCCGACCCGGCCGCCGCGGCCTGCGGCAAGGCGTGCAGCGACGAACGCCTGGAGGCGATCCGCGCCCACATGGGCCTCGACGCCCCCCTCTGGCGCCAGTTCGGCGACTTCGTCACCGGCATCTTCACCGGCCGCACCATGGGCAGCGGACAGTACGCCCTGCGCTGCGACTTCCCCTGCCTCGGCTACTCCTACGAGAACAGCGAGGGCGTCTGGGACCTGCTCGTCGACCGGCTGCCGGTCTCCGCCTCGCTCGCCGTCGGCGCCGCCGTGCTGTGGCTGGTCCTCGGCCTGACCGCCGGTGTCACGGCGGCGCTGCGCAAGGACACCCTCACCGACCGGGCCCTGATGGTCGGCGCGGTCGCCGCCGCCTCCCTACCGGTGTACTTCACCTCGGTGCTGCTCATCTACGGGTTCATCCGGCTCACCGGACTGCTGCCCTACCCGCAGTACGTCGCCTTCACCACCGACCCGCTGTCGTGGGCCGCCAACCTGCTGCTGCCCTGGCTGGCCCTGGCCGTGCTCTACGCCGCCATGTACGCCCGGCAGAGCCGCGGTTCGATGATCGAGTCCATGGCGGAGCCGTACATCAGGACCGCCCGCGCCAAGGGCCTGCCGCGCCGCACGGTCGTCGTCAAGCACGGACTGAGAGCCGGCATGACCCCGGTCCTCACCATCTTCGGCATGGATCTCGGCGGGCTCCTCGCCGGGGCCGTCATCACCGAGTCCCTCTTCGGACTCCCCGGCATCGGGCGCCTCTTCTACAGCGCCCTCAGCACCGGCGACCAGCCCGTCATCCTCGGGGTGACGCTGCTCGCCGCCACCTTCATCGTCGTCGCCAACCTGGCCGTCGACCTGCTGTACGCCGTCGTCGACCCGCGAGTGAGGTACTGATGGCCGCACCCGAACCCCTGCTGCGGGTCCGCGACCTCACGGTCACCTTCCCGACCCCGCGCGGCCCCGTCCGGGCCGTGGACTCCCTCTCCTTCGACGTGCCGCACGGGCGCACCCTCGGCATCGTCGGCGAGTCCGGCTCCGGCAAGTCCGTCACCTCCCTCGCCGTCATGGGACTGCACACCGGCGCCGAGGTCTCCGGTTCCGTCGCGCTCGACGGGCGCGAGCTCGTCGGCCTGCCGGACCGCGAGCTCAACCGGCTGCGCGGCCGGCGGATGGCGATGATCTTCCAGGACCCGCTGTCCAGCCTCCACCCGTACTACACGGTCGGCGAGCAGATCGCCGAGCACCACCGGGTGCACTTCGGCTCCCGGCGGGCCACCGCCCGCGCCCGCGCCGTCGAGGCACTCGCGGAGGTCGGCATCCCCGAGCCGAAGCGCCGGGCGGGCGAGTACCCGCACCAGTTCTCCGGCGGCATGCGCCAGCGGGTGATGATCGCGATGGCGCTGGTCTGCGAACCGGACCTGCTCATCGCCGACGAGCCGACCACCGCGCTCGACGTCACCGTGCAGGCCCAGATCCTCGACCTGCTGGCCCGGCTCCAGCGGGAACGGCGGCTCTCCGTCGTGATGATCACCCACGACCTGGGCGTGGTGGCCCGGGTCGCCCACGAGGTGCTCGTGATGTACGGCGGCCGGGCCGCGGAACGGGCCGCGGTGGACACGCTGTTCGCCGAGCCCGCGCACCCGTACACGCGCGGCCTGCTCGACTCGCTGCCCCGGCTCGACGACCCCGACGACGTACCGCTGCGGGCGATCCCCGGCAGCCCGCCGTCGCTCCTCGACCCGGCACCCGGCTGCGCCTTCGCCGCGCGCTGCGCGCGGGCCGCCGCCGGCACCGAGGCGGAGCGGGAGCGCTGCGCGAGCGAACGCCCCCGGCTCGGCGGGCCCGAAGGCCACGCCGCCGCCTGCCACTTCCCGTCGTTCCCGGCGCGGTCAGCCGCGCCTTCCCCGTACGAAGAGGTCGACTCATGACCACCGCCCACGCGGCACTGCCGCACCCGGCGCCCGCGCCCGACGACGCCGCCGCGCCGCCGCTGCTGCGGGTGCGCGATCTGGCCATGTCCTTTCCCGGGCGCCGCCGTTCGGCACCGGTCCGGGCCGTCGACGGCGTCGGCTTCGACCTGGCCGAGGGGGAGACCCTGGGCCTGGTCGGCGAGTCCGGCTGCGGCAAGTCGACCACCGGCCGCATGATCGTGCGGCTCCTGGAGCCGACCTCGGGGTCCGTCGGCTACGCGGGCCGGGACATCACGCACCTCTCGCAGCGGGCCCTCAAACCCCTGCGGCGCGAGATGCAGATGGTCTTCCAGGATCCGCACTCCTCGCTCAACCCGCGCCAGTCGGTGGCCCGCATCATCGCCGATCCCCTGCTGGTGCAGGGCGGTTCGGCGGCGGACGCCCGCAAGCGGGCGCGGGAGCTGATGGAGCTCGTGGGGCTGATCCCGGAGCACGCCGACCGCTTCCCGCACGAGTTCTCGGGCGGCCAGGCCCAGCGCATCGGCATCGCCCGCGCGCTGGCCACCGGCCCCCGGCTGGTCGTCGCCGACGAGCCGGTCTCGGCCCTGGACGTCTCCGTGCAGGCGCAGATCGTCAACCTGATGGAGCGGCTCCAGCGCGAGCTCGGCCTCGCGTACCTCTTCATCGCCCACGACCTCTCGGTCGTGAAGCGGGTCTGCGACCGGGTCGCCGTGATGTACCTCGGCCGGATCGTGGAGATCGGCGTGAAGGAACGGGTGTACGCGGCTCCCGCCCACCCGTACACCCGGGCGCTGCTGTCCGCCGTGCCGCTGCCCGATCCGGCGGCCGAGCGGGCCCGGGAGCGGATCACCCTGCTCGGCGATCCGCCGAGCCCGGCCGCTCCCCCGCCGGGCTGCACCTTCCACCCGCGCTGTCCCAAGGCCCGGGAGATCTGTCGTACGGAGGCGCCGCTGCTGCGGATCGCCGCCCCGGGCGAGGCCCGGGAGGTCGCCTGCCACTTCCCCGAGGCCGCCTGAGAAGCGAGAGGCCCCGGTCCCGCGCGTGCGGGACC
>NZ_JBHJQI010000217.1:2951-9241 GCF_042262805.1 Streptomyces sp. NPDC056361 | reverse complement strand
CCGGGGCGGGGGGGGGGGGGCGGACCCCGGTCGGGCGAATGTCGGCGCCGGGGCGTGGCCCCGCGGGCCACCGGTGGTACGTCGTACGCCATGCAGCCAGGCACACCACCGACGGTGACCCCCTTCCTCCGCACGGCCGCCGCCTACGCGTGGCGCGTCCTCGTCGTCGGCCTGCTCGTCTACAGCCTGTTCGCCGTGCTCGGCCGCTTCCACGAGATCGGCGTCGCCGTCTTCCTGGGCCTGGTGATCACCGCACTGCTGCGCCCCGTCGCCGACGTCGTCGCCCGCGGCCTGCCCCGGCCCTTCGCCGTCGCCCTCACCCTGCTCGGCAGCATCGCCCTCGTCCTAGGGGTGCTCGCGCTCGTCGGCGAGGCGGTGGCGGGCGAGCGGACGACGCTGGTCCGCGAGTTCCGGGTGGGGGTCGGCCGGATCGAGGACTGGCTGGAACGGCCGCCGTTCCGGCTGGACCCGGGGGCGCTCACCGACCTCCAGGCCAGGATCGGCGACTTCCTCTCCAGCCACCGGTCGGTCCTCGTCAGCACGGCGCTGAGCGGCGCCGGCCATGTGGTCGCCGTCCTCACGACCCTCGCCCTCGCCCTCTTCTGCGCGGTGTTCTTCGTCCACTCGGGAGACCGCCAGTGGCGATGGTTCCAGGAGCAGTTGCCGCGCTCCGTGCGCGGCCGGGTGGGCATCGGAGGCAGCGCGGCCTGGCGCACCTTCACCGGGTACACGCACGGGATCGTGCTGGTCGCCGCCGTGAACGCGGTCCTCGTCGGCGTCGCGCTGTGGCTCCTCGGGGTCCCGCTCGCGGTGCCGCTGGCCCTGCTGGAGTTCCTCGCCGCCTTCGTCCCGCTGATCGGCTCGCCCATCGCCCTCGCCGTGGCCGCCGTCGTCGCCCTCGCCTCGCAGGGGCCCCTGGTGGCGGCCCTCGTGGTCGCGCTGATCGTGGTCATCGGCCAGATCGAGGGCCACCTGCTCCACCCCCTCGTCATGAGCTGGGCCGTACGGCTGCACCCCCTCGTCGTGGCCATCTCGGTCGTCGCCGGGTCCATCGCCGCCGGCATCGTCGGTGCCGTGGTGGCCGTCCCGCTCGTCTCGGTCGTCTGGTCCGTCCACACGGCCCTGCGCGAGGCCCGGACGTCGGCGAACGCGTGAGCGACGGGACGGGCATATCTCCGGCGCAATTGTCAGAGGCCGCCTCTAGGCTGTGTTCCGTTCGCGATCTATGAGGGGGGGTCCTCGAGGTCGCCGTCCCACTCTGCGCACACGAGGTGATGCACCATGACTTCCGCGACCCCGGACGACGAGAAGGCACCGGATTCCAGCACGTTCCAGGTCGACCTGCGCGGCCTCGTCGACCTCCTTTCCCACCATCTCTACTCCAGCCCCCGGGTGTACGTCCGCGAGCTCCTGCAGAACGCCGTGGACGCCGTCACCGCCCGCCAGGCCCTCGACCCGGTCGCGACGATCGGCATCCGGCTCCGCGCCGCCGACGGCACCGTGTCCATCGAGGACAGCGGCATCGGTCTGACCGCCGACGAGGTCCACACCCTGCTCGCCACCATCGGCCGCAGCTCCAAGCGCGGCGGCGAGCACGGCCTCGAGTCCGCCCGGCGCGAGTTCCTCGGCCAGTTCGGCATCGGCCTGCTGGCCTGCTTCGTCGTGGCACGGCGGATCAGGGTCGTCACCCGCTCCGCACGCACCCCGTGGGCCGCACCCGTGGAATGGCTCGCCTCCGACGACGGCTCGTACACGGTCAGGACGCTGCCCGACGAAGCCCGACCCGAGCCCGGCACCACCGTGTACCTGGAAGCCCGCCCCGGTGTCGGCGAGTGGACGGAGCCCGCACGCGTCGAGGAGCTGGCCCGGGACTTCGGCTCCCTCCTCCCGTACGACATCACCTTCGCCGGCCCGGACTCCGTCGAGCGAGCGGTCACCGACCGCCCCGCCGTCTGGGACCGCCCCCACCCCACCCCCGCCTCCCGCCGGGTGGCGCTCGCCGGCCACTGCGCCCAGGTCTTCGGCTTCACCCCGCTCGACACCATCGACCTCGACCTCCCGGTCGCCGGAGTGCGCGGTGTGGCGTACGTGCTCCCCGAACCGACCAGCCCCGCGCACCGCGCCGGACACCGCACCTACCTCAAGGGCATGCTGCTCACCGACCACGCGAGCAACCTGCTGCCCGAATGGGCCTTCTTCGTCCGGGCCGTCGTGGACACGGACACCCTGCGGCCCACCGCCTCGCGCGAGAACCTGTACGACGACGAGACCCTCGCCGCCGTACGCGAGGCACTCGGCGCCCGGATCCGGCAGTGGCTCGCCGAACTCGCCGCCGGCGACCCCGGGCGACTCGCCGCCTTCCTGCGCGTCCACCACCTCGGCGTGAAGTCCCTCGCACGCCACGACCCCGAGCTCTTCGAGCTCATGCTCCCCTGGCTCCCCTTCGAGACCAGCGACGGAGACGTCGGCCTGGAGGAGTTCGCCGCCGCCCACGACGAGATCCACTTCACCCGGACCGTGGAGGAGTTCCGGCAGATCGCCCCGATCGCCGCCGCCCACGGCCTCGGCGTCGTCAACGCCGGCTACACCTACGACGCCGAGCTGCTCGCCCTGCTGCCCACCGTCCGCCCCGGAGTGAAGGTCACCGAACTCGACGCCGGCGCCGTCACCGACCGCCTCGACCCGGTGCCCACCACCGCGGAACTGGCCCTCGCCTCCTTCCTCGCCACCGCCCGCACCCGCCTCGACCCGCACGGCTGCGACGTCGTGCTCCGCGCCTTCCAGCCGGTGAGCGTCCCCGCGCTCTTCCTCGACGACCGCCAGGCACGGCAGGAGCGCGACCGCGCCACCGCCCAGGAGAACGCCGACTCGCTGTGGAGCGACATCCTCGGCGCCCTGCGCGGCACGGCACCCCGGGCACGTCTCGTCCTCAACCACAACAACCCGCTGATCCGCCGGATCGCCGGCCTGCCCGACGCCGAACTCACCGGCACCGCCGTCGAATCGCTCTACGGCCAGGCCCTCCTGATGTCCCAGCGGCCCCTGCGCCCCGCCGACTCCACCCTGCTCAACCGGGCCTTCCTCGGACTCCTGGAATGGGCCACCCACCGCACCGCGCCCGCGAACGCAGAGGAGAACGACGCGTGACCACCATGACCCCCGAGGACATCCGCCGCGGCCTCGCGGAGAACGCTCGCGCACCCCACGGCGCCGCGCGCAACGTCCACGCGGAGACGCTCGGCGCGGCCGCCGAGGCCACCGGCGACCGGCAGCTCTTCCGCGCCGCCCTCGTCTGCCTCATCGAGGCGTACGAGTACAGCGCCGAACGCACCAAGATGGTCGTGCCCTTCGCCCGGCTGCTCCAGGAGTACGACCGCGACCCCGGCTCCTTCGCCGCCCACGAGGTCCACCGGCTCTTCTGGCGCTTCAAATGGGTGGCCGGACGCATCGTCGAGTCCCCCGAGATCCCGCTCACCGCCGTCGACGGCTGGCTCACCGACATGGAGCGCCGCTACCGCCTGGCCGGATACAGCGAACGAGCCGTCCGGCAGGCCGAGTTCCACCTCGCCGACGCCATCGGAGACCAGGACAGGACCGAACGCGCCATCGCCGGCTGGGCCGCCGCCGAGCGCGACGCGATGAGCGACTGCCACGCCTGCGAGATCAACACCCAGGGCTGGTACTGGGCCCGCAAGGGCGACGACGCCAAGGCGATCGAGGTCTGGCAGCCGGTCCTCTCCGACGGCCTCTCCTGCATGGAGGAGCCCCACCGGGTACTCGCCCACGCCCTCCTCCCGCTGGCCCGCCTCGGCCGCACCGACGAGGCCCGCTCGTACCACCTCCGCGGCTACCGCATGGTCCGCGGCAAGGAGAGCCTGCTCCGCTCGGTCGGCGAGCACATCGAGTTCTGCGCCCTCACCGGCAACGAGTCGCGCGGTCTGGAGATCCTCGCCGAGCACGCCGCCCACCTCGGACCGCTCGCCGACGTCGAATCGCAGATGGAGTTCTCCGGCGGCGTGCTCGTCCTGCTCCGGCGGCTCACCGACCTCGGCCATGGCGACCGGCCCGCGGTCTCCTACGCCGGCACGCAGCGCACCGTGAAGGAGCTGTACGAACTCCTGTACGCTGACGCCACCGACATCGCCGCCCGCTTCGACGCCCGCAACGGCACCCCCCTCGTCTCCCAGCGCCTGGTCGACCGGATCGCCGGCCGCCCCGTGGCCGACGCCCTCCCGCTGGGTGTGCGCAGCGCCCTGCTGCCCACCGCCGCCCTCCCCGCCCAGCGCACCGGGCAGGCGGGAACCGGCCTCGACGCCGCAGACGCGCGGGACGCCGGATCGCACCCGGCCGAGCCCGACTTCCCCGCACTCGTCGAACGGGCCCGCGCGGCCCGACAGCAGGGGCACCCCTCGGCCGACGCCCTCTGGGCCCGGGTGGCCCAGCTCGCGGAGACCGGCGGGGACGCCGGGGCAGGCGGCGGGACCGACCCCGTGACCGCCACCGACCCCGTCCTGGCCGCGGACCTCCTCGCGCACCGCGCCGTGACCGCGGCGCGGGCCGACGACCCGGCCGCCGGCGACCTCTACATCGAAGCGGCCGGGGCCTACCGGGCCGCCGGACAGCTCGGCCGCGCGGCCCACGCCGAGCTCGGCGCCGCCGGATGCGCGGTCCGGCGCGACGCCGAACCCGCGGAGACACGAGCCCTCCTCGCCGCCGCGGCCCGGGCCGCCCGAGCGCTCGACGAGGCGGACCCGGAGCGCACCCGGCGCCTCCTCGGGGCCGAACTCACCACCCTCCGCATCGAGGCACACCTGCGCGAGGCCGCCGCCGACGACGCCGCACCGCTCTCCGACACCGACCGCCTCGCGACCGAACTCGCGCGCGTCGTCGCGGAGCACGGCGACGAGCCCGCCGCCCGCACCGCGGGACCGGGCAGCATCGCCGACCTCGTCGCCGACAGCGAAGTGACCCTCGCCAGGCTGGCCCTCGCCGAACACGACCTCGACAAGGCGGCACCCCTGCTCGCCGCCGCGGCGGACCGACTGCTCGCGGCCCAGCAGCCCTGGGACGCGGTGGAACCACTCGCCCTGCGGGCGAGCGTCCTCGCGGCCCGCGGCGAACTCGCCGCCGCCGCGTCCACGGCCCGCACCGCCCTCGACCACGCCGCCGAACTGACCGACGGAACCGAACAGGCCGGCGTACGCCTCACCCTCGCCGACATCCTCCTGCGCCAAGGCGCCGACGGAGCCCGGGAAGCGGCCCTCCACGCCCTCGACGCCACCCACTGGCTCGACCAGGCCGGACACGCGGCGACGGCGGGAGCCCGGGCGAGACTCCTCCTCGCCCGGGCCTACGCGGCGGCCGAGCGGACCGCCGAGGCCGCCGAGGTGCTCCAGTCCGCGCTCCCCGACCTCCTGGAGCACGGCGAGGCGGACGGCGTGCAGGCCAGGGAGCTGCTCGGCGGCCTCCTCCGGGAGCTGCGCGACCCCCGCGCAGCGGCCGAGCAGTACCTGCTGGCCGCCGAGACGGCGAAGGGCTGGGACGAGCCCGCGTTCGAGGCCGGCCTCGCCCACTCGGCCGGCGAGGCCCTCGCCGCCTCGCGCCTCACCACCGAGGCCGAAGCCGCCTACGAGCGGTCCCTCGAACTGTGGCGCCGAGCCGGCGGCAACCCGACGGCGGAGGCACGCCTCCTTCGCTCGCTGGCCTGGCTGGCCGCCGCCGACGACACGACCGACACCGGGTCCGCCTGCGCCCGTGCCCTGATGGAGCAGGCGGCAGCCGCCGTGGAGGGCTCCGACGAGCCCGACCTGCGGTACGAGCAGGCACAGACCTGGCAGCAGCTCGCCCGGCTCCTCCAGAACACCCTGCCCGAGGACGAGGACGAGGACGAGGACGAGGAGGGGAAGGAAGGTGAGGCCGGGGCGCGCGCGATCCGGGAGCAGGTCCTCGCCCTCTCCGACCGTGCCGCCGGTCTCTACGCCGGGCTCGGCACCGACGCCCTGACCGAACGTTTCCAGTGCCAGGCCTACGCGGCATGGACGGAGCAGGAGCTGGGTCGCACGGCGGAGGCCGTCGCCCGGATGACGGCGTTCGTCTCCGAACTCGGCACGTACGAAGGGCCCGAGGCGGCCGAACTCAAGGCGAGGGCGGAGAACGTGCTCGACGGGCTCGACTGACGCCGACGGAGGCGGGGGGGGGGGGGGGGGCGCCCCCCCCCCCCCCCCCGCCCCCCCCCCCCCCAACAAAAAGAGACACCACACAAAAAACCACCCCCCCCCCCCCCCCACAAA
>NZ_JBHJQI010000217.1:0-2941 GCF_042262805.1 Streptomyces sp. NPDC056361 | reverse complement strand
CTCCGGGCCCCGCGGGGCCCCAATTCCCGCTGTGGGCGCCTCCGGGCCCCTCCGGTCCCCAACGCGCCCGCGGGGCCCGCCACCAGGGCGGACGACCCACCCGTCGCCCTTGTCGCGCCCCGACATGATCAAGTAGCGTCACCCGTATGAACACCGGACCGGCGACTCGCCATTCACAGACGGGCTATCCGGTGGAGGGCTGATCGCCCCCAGGGTGCACGCAAGGCACCCCCTCGGTTCGGCACGCGGACCTCCCAGTGCACAGGCACTTCGAGTCCCCTTCCGTGTCGAACAACAGCGAGGCCACCCCTATGACCGTCACGTTCAACCACACCATCATCGCCGCCAAGGACCGCCACGAGTCGGCGCGGTTCTTCCGCGACCTCCTGGAGCTCCCCGAGGCACCCTCCTGGGGCCCGTTCATCAACGTCCAGCTCACCGACGGCGTACTGATCCAGTTCGCCGAGCCCCCGGTGGACATCCAGATGCAGCACTACGCGTTCCTGGTCGACGACGAGCTCTTCGACCGCGCGTACCAGCGGCTGTGCGACGGCGACATCGAGCACTGGGCCGACCCCCAGATGCGTCGTCCCGGCGAGACCAACACCGAGCACGGCGGCCGCGGCGTCTACTTCAAGGACCCCGCCGGCCACGCGATCGAACTGATCACGAAGCCGTACCTGTAGTCCGACCGGGCACGCCCGTACGCCGACCGGCCATGCCCGTGTGCCGACCGGGCACGCCCGTGGCCTGCCGGGGTGTCGTCGTGACCCGCACGACACCCCGGCCGGGCCGCGTGCCGCGATCCGGTGCGTAGGCTCTTGTCCGTGCCTCGCTCTCGTCTGCTCCGTGTCGCCGTTCTCGTACTGGAGGGCGCGAAGCCGCTCGACGTGGGCATTCCCGCGCAGGTCTTCACGACCCGCGCGAGCATGCCGTGCGAGGTCCGGGTGTGCGGAGCGGAGCCCGGTGTCGTGGCCGGCGGCGACGGCCTGGCGTATCAGGTCGCGCACGGCTTGGACGCGCTCGCCTGGGCCGACATCGTCTTCGTCCCGGGCTACCGGTTCCCCGACCGCGACGACCCGCCGGCGGCGGTCGTCGAGGCGCTGATCGCGGCCCACCGGCGCGGGGCGCGGCTCGCCGCGATCTCGACGGGCGCTTTCGCGCTGGCCGCCACGGGACTCCTCGACGGCAAGCGGGCCACGACCCACTGGCACTACACGCGGGCGCTCGCGGCGAAGCGCCCTCTCGTCAGGGTCGACGAGAACGTCCTCTTCGTCGACGAGGGCAGCGTCCTGACCTCCGCGGGCGCCGCCTCGGGCATCGACCTGTGCCTGCACATCCTGCGAGGCGAGTTCGGCATCGCCGCGTCCAACCACGCGGCCCGCCGGCTCGTCGCCGCCCCCTACCGCAGCGGCGGCCAGGCCCAGTACGTGCCGCGGAGCGTGCCCGAGCCGCTCGGCGAGCGGTTCGCCGCCACCCGCGAATGGGCCCTGCACCGCCTGGGCGAGCCGCTCACGCTGGAGATCCTCGCCCGGCACGCGGCGGTGTCGGCACGCACGTTCTCCCGGCGGTTCGCCGAGGACACCGGGTACACACCGATGCAGTGGGTCATGCGGGCCCGCATCGACATGGCCCGTGAGCTGCTCGAACGCTCCGAGCGGGGCGTCGAGCAGATCGCCGCCGACACGGGCCTCGGCACCGGCGCGAATCTAAGGCTCCACTTCCAGCGGATCCTCGGCACCACACCGAGCGAGTACCGGCGGACGTTCGCCCGGGGCGAGTAGCGACGCGGACGCGGACCGCTCCCGCACCCTTGGCGCGATACTTGCGGACCGTGGCGATCCCGCCGCTGTCACGGGCCCACCCCTCCCGACGAACATGGTGGCGAACGCGAAGGGACCGAAGGGACACTGTCATGACTCGCATCGCCATCAACGGATTCGGCCGCATCGGACGCAACGTGCTGCGCGCCCTGCTGGAGCGCCAGAGCGACCTCGAGGTCGTCGCCATCAACGACCTCACCGAGCCCGCCACCCTCGCCCGCCTCCTCGCCTTCGACACGACCTCGGGCCGCCTCGGTCGTCCGGTGAGCGTCGACGGGGACACCCTCGTCGTCGACGGCCGCCGCATCAAGGTGCTGGCCGAGCGCGAGCCGGCGGACCTGCCGTGGGCCGAACTCGGCGTGGACATCGTCCTCGAGGCCACCGGCCGCTTCACTTCCGCCAAGGCCGCCGGCGCGCACATCGACGCGGGCGCGAAGCGCGTGCTCGTCAGCGCGCCCGCCGACGGTGCCGACGTCACGCTCGCGTACGGCGTGAACACCGACGCCTACGACCCGGCCGTCCACACGATCGTCTCGAACGCGTCCTGCACCACCAACGCGCTCGCGCCGCTCGCCTCGGTCCTCGACGACCTCGCCGGCATCGAGCACGGCTTCATGACCACGGTCCACGCCTACACCCAGGAGCAGAACCTCCAGGACGGCCCGCACCGCGACCCCCGCCGCGCCCGCGCCGCCGGCGTCAACATCGTCCCCACCACCACGGGTGCCGCCAAGGCCATCGGCCTCGTCCTCCCGAACCTCGACGGCAAGCTCTCGGGCGACTCGATCCGCGTCCCCGTGCCCGTCGGCTCGATCGTCGAGCTCAACACCACCGTCGCCCGCGACGTGACCCTCGACGACGTCCTCGCGGCCTACCGCACCGCGGCCGAGGGCCCCCTGGCCGGCGTCCTCGAGTACTCCGACGACCCGCTCGTCTCCGCCGACATCACCGGCAACCCCGCCTCCTCCATCTTCGACTCGGCCCTCACCCGCGTCGAGGGCCGTCACATCAAGGTCGTCGCCTGGTACGACAACGAGTGGGGCTTCTCCAACCGCGTCATCGACACCCTCCAGCTCCTCGCCGCGAGCTGACGCCCGCACCACCCCCTCCCCGAGCGC
>NZ_JBHJQI010000216.1:0-9364 GCF_042262805.1 Streptomyces sp. NPDC056361 | reverse complement strand
GCTGTCGAGGCCGCGGACGTGACGAAGCGTCACTAGTGCCAGTTGCTGATCCTCACGTCGCTCGGCGCGGGCTCGCCCTTGCCGGTTTCGATGAGGTTCTTGAGGCTCATGAGGAAGGTGGCCCACTTGGTGCTGCAGTGGTACATGAACTCCACGGGCTGCTGCCAGCCGGCGTGTCGGAAGAGGACGATCGTGTAGCCGTCCTCCTGCTTGAGGTCGAAGTGGACCTGGGTGCCGATCCACTCCTCGGGGCCGTCGACGACCTCCCAGAGCACGCGCTCGTCGGGGCGGGCTTCGAGGACCTTCATGTCGAATCCGCCGGGCTCGAAGCGGAAGCGGACGACTCCGCCGACCTCGGGGTCGCCGTCCGTGTCCTCGGTCCACCAGTGCGCGAGGCCGTCGACCGTGGTCAGCGCCTCGTAGACGGCGCCGGGGGACGACTCGACTCCGATCCTGTGCAGGATGTCCAGCATCTCGCTACCTCTTTCTCGGGTGGGCGCCCGCGGTGGGGCGTCGTTCCTCGCCGCCCGCGGTGGGGCGGTGGGGCGGGGTGGTGGGGCTCAGTCCTCCTGGCTGCGCTGGATCGCCTCGGCGAGGCGCTTGATGCGCTGCAGGCGGGCGTCCCATGCGGTGCCGACGGAGGTCAGTTGGGCGACCGCGCGCGCGAGTTGGGCCTCGTCGACCTCGTATCGGCGCTCGCGTCCGGACGGGGTGACCTGGACCAGCCCGACCCGGTGGAGCACACCGAGGTGCTTGGCGACCGCCTGCCGCGATATGGGGAGGTGCTCGCTGAGCGTGGTGGCCGTGCCGCCGCCGGTGAGCAGCAGGTCGAGCATCCGCCGCCGGGTCGGGTCGCCGACCGCGGTCCAGAGCTCGTCGTCGATGACGGTGTTCACGGCGTCGACACCAGCCGTGCGACGTACGTGACGAGGCGGGGCAGGAAGTGGTCCCATCCGGAGACGTGCTCGCGGTACTGCTGTTCGAGTACGGCGGCCTCCCAGCCCTTCTCCCGGAAGCCCGTCTCGGTGAAGCGCAGCAGCGTGCCCGCGCCCGACGGGATCAGCTCGAAGACCACGAGGAGCGAGTTCGTCGCCGTCGCGGCCTCGGTCTCGTCGTGCACCCACCGGAAGGAGAACCGGCGGGGCGGGTCCGCCTCGACGACGGTGAGGGGTACGGCCTTCGCGTCCGGCGAGGCCGGGTCGCCGAAGGTGATGACCCCGGTGCCGCCGGCCACGGGGTCGAGGTCCGCCTCGTCCGGCCACCACTCCCGCAGGTGCTCGGGCCTGCTGACCACCTCGTAGACCACCTCGGGCCTCGCGTCGATGTGGATCTCGCGTTCGATGCTGCCGCGCTCCATGCCGCTCTCCCAGTCTCTCGCAACCTTTGGTTGCACGACAACTGTAGAGCCGTCGCGCGCCATGCGCAACACTTGGTTGCGCGAAGGGGGGTGGAAGCGAACGCCGGCTGCCCGTCGGCCGTGAGGGGCCTCACCATCCAGCCCCCCGCACGAGGTCGCAGCGCTAGCCCAGTCGCTGGTAGACGAGGCACTGGTCCGATTCCTCGGGGCACAACCGGACCGTGTTCCGGTCGACGACGTCGAGCGTCACGTCGTACGCCAGGTAGCGGCAGGTGCCGCCCGTCCCCGGGTTCACCTGGATGAAGGTGCCCTCGTAGCTGGATCCGTCGCCCCGGACGACGGCTTCGGAGGGCTCGACGACCGGCTCGTTCCCGAGCTCCTGCTCACAGGCTCCGACGTCGGTTCCGTGGGTGCCGTCCTGGGTTCCGACGGCCCGGTACGCGCCCGGGCCCGCCGGTTCCAGGAGCAGGCGCAACTGGGCGCGGCCCTCGCCGCGGGCGTAGGTGCCGGTGACGGGTGAGGGCGGGGGAGCGGAGGTGGTGGGAGGAGCGGAGGGCGTCCGGTCGGTGGCCGCGGGGGCACCTGGCGGGGAGTCACCGTCCTGGAGGAGGGCGCCGAGGGCGATGGCGGCGGCGAGAACGGCGGCGGCGCAGGCCGCGGCGACCGTCCACCGGCGCTTGCGGTTGCGGCGGGACGGCGCGGGGCCGTGCGGGGCGGGCGGGCTTGGGGGCGGCGGGGTGGAAGCTGAAGTGGAGGGTGAGGGGCGAGTCTTCGCCGAAGGTGTCGCCGAGGGTGGCGGTGGGGCTGTCGGTGGGGGTGGCGGTGGCGGCGCGGACGGCGTCGTGGCCGGGCGGGACGGTGCGGTGGCGGCGGGCGTCGCTCGCAGCTGTGCGATGTTGTGTCGGGCGGTCTCGGCTCCGGCCGCGTCGCCCACGCGGTCCCAGAGCGCGGCGGCCTGTTCGAAGCCGGTCCGGGCGGCGTCGAGTCGCCCGTCGCAGCAGGCGGACAGGCCCTGCTGGTGGGTGAAAAGCGCCTCGGACGCGGGGTCGCCCCACGCTCTGGCGGCCTCGATCCCCTCGGTGAGGACGTGGTTCCACGCCTCCCACCGGCCCTTGAGGGCCAGGACCGGCTGCACCGCGCGGACGAGGGTGATCACGTGCGGCCAGTCGCGGCGTTCGGTGACGAAGGAGAGCACGGAGAGGGCCGCCCCGGCGACGTCCGCGGCCTCGTCGCTCGTGGGATCGCGGGCGAGCAGCCAGCCGCCCAGCGCGTGGACGGAGTGGGAGACGTCGAGGTGGGCCAGGAGGGTGTCCCGGTAGCTCTCGGCCCGGCAGGCCGGCAGCCCGAAGCGGTCGTCGTGCTCCTCCGCCAGGCCGTGGCGGCGGAGCTTCCGCAGGGCTCCGGCGGCGTCGTCGGCATCGCACATGACCGTCAGCAGGTCACCGGGGAGCAAGGGGCCCGCCAGGAGGGCGAGTACGGACAGGACCCGGCGTTCGCCCTCGGTGAGCGTGGCGAGGGCGAGTCGGTCGAGTGCGCGCGGGTCGTGCTGGAGGGACGCGGTCAGCTCGTCGAAGGTGTACGCGCCCTCACGGACGAGGGCGGCGCCCTGCCGAAGGCTCAGCGGCCGGCCCTCGACGGCGTCGACGAACCGGGCGGCGGCTCCCTGCCCCTGCCCGGCCACCACCCGGGTCACCTGGGGCACGCGGGTCTGCACCGTCGCCCCGTTCGGCGCGGTCGCCCCCGTGGTTCCGGTCGGCTCCGCTTCCGTCTCGTGCGCCAGCAGGGCCCGGGCCGCGGGGTCGGGCAGGCCGGAGAGGGGGTGTGACGTGCCGGCCCGTCCCAGGAGCGGGTGGGGGGCGCCGAGGACGACGGCGCAGCCGGGGAGCGCGTCGACCAGGGAGGCGATCCGGGGGAGGTCGCCCGTGACGTCGTCGAGGAGGAGCACGGCGCCGAGGCGGGAGAGGGCGTCGGCGCACTGGCCGGGGGTGGGCGCCCAGGGGTTGTCGCGCCGGTGGAGCGCCGCGAAGGCGCGCCGGAGCAGGTCGTTCGTGCCGTCGGTGCCGGGGCGCAGGACGACCGCCGGGTGGCCGCGACCGGTGGCGTCGGCCGCCACGGCCTGGAGGAGGGTCGTCTTGCCGATCCCGCAAGGCCCGTAGAACTCGACGGGGCGGCGGGCCGCGAGGGCGTCGCGTGCGGCGCGGAGCTCTTCCCGGCGTCCGAGGAGCAGCGGCGGTGGGGCGAGCGTGACGGGGGCGCGCGGCGTGAAGCGGGGGTTCGGCGCGGCGGGCAGCCGGGTGATCCGGCCGCCGGTGGTGGGACCACCCGGCACCTCGATGTCGAGTTCTCCGTAGCGCAGGTGTCGCGTGATGTTCATGAGGTCTCCCGGCTCGGTTCGGCCAGGTGGATCGGTCGCGACCTCGTCCCTCTCTTCGACCCTCGGTCTCCGGGCGGCGCGTGTCAAACGCCCGGTGGGTGCGCGTGCCCGCGGGGGTGGGCGTCGGGGCCGACCGGCGTCAGGCGCTCCAGTGGTCGCGCTCCGGCAGTCGGACCCACAGGTCGGGCGGGCCGACGACCGGGCGGGCGTTCGACGGGCGCAGGCCGGCGAAGGAGCACGCGTACGCCACGGGGTCGCAGTGGAAGAGGTAGGAGGTCAGGACCTCGGCGGGGGAGTCGTCCTCGTGCGGCCCGCCGCCCGGGTGCAGGTCCCAGGCGTCGAGGGAGCCGTCGCGGGCGATGCTGCCCTGGTTGCCGCTCTTGGGGTTGGCGTACAGGCCGTAGCAGAAGGTCCCCGCGGAGAGGCGGGCGAGTACGCCGGGCATCTGCGGTGCGTACCCCCAGGGCTGGGTCACGACGCAGCCGCCCGGCACGGAGGTGACCCCGACGATCGGCAGGATCTCGTCCGTCTCGTACGCGTACGGGTCGTCGACCACGTCGTCGGCGTCCTCGTCGGGCACCGGCTCCGCCTCCAGGCGCCGCACCGCCTCGGCCGCGTCGATGCCGGCCACGCAGGCGAGCCCCGTTCCCTCGTAGGGGAAGCGGCCCAACGCCTCGACGAGCCGCGCGGCCTCGGCGGCCACCAGCCGCTCCGACTCGCTCAGCCGCTCGCCGTCCGGTGCGGTGAACAGCTCCGGTGTCGGCCCGGCCAGGCTCAGTCGTCCGGGCGACCAGCCGCCGTGCGACCGCCGCCACGGATCCGCTCCGGCTGCGACAAGGGCTCTCGCGTTGTCGGGCCGCCGCGACACGACGGCCTCCCACAGTGCCGTCACCCCGTTCTCCAGGGCGTCCACGTCCACGACGCGCCGGGCGAGCTCCGCGACCACCTCCGGTGAGCCGAACGCCGCCGCGCGATGCAGCGGACGGCCCCCGCTCCACGCCTCCGGGTCGGCGCCCTGTTCGAGGCGTCGTCGGACGGCCTCGTGGTCCTTCTCCCAGTCCGTTCCGATGCCGGTCCAGCCATCCCCGTGCGTCATCACCACGCCCCCTCCTCGGCGACCGGAGGGCTCCCCGAGCCCCCTTCCCACACACTCCCACACGGGTCCGACAGCGGGCCGCTCTCCCGGTCGCGGAGACCCTGACGCCTTGAGGGTGCCAATAATGGCTCGCCATGGTGCCATTCATGCGCCATGATGGCACCATTGATGGCGCGCACCTCGGTTCCACGGACCGGACGGCGCGCTTTCTCGGGGTGGGGCATCGCTTACAGGGGGCCGGTCATGGAGTCAGCAAGGAGTCGACACGAGTCGGCCGCACCCGGCGCCTTCGTCGCCTTCACCCGCTTCGTCCTCTGCGGTGGTGGGGTGGGGGTCGCCTCCAGCTTCGCCGTCGGCGCCCTCGCCGCCTGGATTCCCTGGATGCTCGCCAACGCCCTCGTCGCGGTGGTCTCCACGCTCCTCGCCACCGAGCTGCACGCCCGGTTCACCTTCGGTGCGGGCAGCAGGGCGACCGTGCGCCAGCACGCGCAGTCCGCCGGATCGGCGGCGGCCGCGTATGTCGTGACGTGCGCGGCGATGCTCGTCCTCCAGATGCTGGTGACCGCACCCGGCGCCCTGCTCCAGCAGGCCGTCTACCTGTCCGCCTCCGCCCTCGCGGGAGTCGCCCGCTTCGCCGTGCTGCGGCTCGTCGTCTTCGCGCGCACCCGCTCGCGGGCCGCGACCGCCACCCCCGGCCCCCGCCCCCTGTACGCGTCCTCGGGGCGCATCGCGGCCCCGACGGGCCCCGAGGAACTCTGCCGCGCGGCCTGACCGTCCGCGGGCGACACGTCCGGTGGCGGGTGCGGGCGGCGGGTGCGGCCTCATGGCGGCAGTCGGCGACCGAGTGGGGCCCGTCCGCGGCGGCGGTCCGAGGGCCCCTCGGGGTTCATTCCTGTGGGCGTCGGGGCTGGGGGCGGACGGTGAGGATCTGCTCGGCCTGGCCGACGGGGCCGTGGAGGTCGTGGAGGACGCTGCTGGTGAGGCCCTGGCCCGTGGGGCCGAAGGTGACGGTGGTGTCGAGGCCGGTCCACGGGCCTTCGGGCTGCCGGTGCAGGTGGATCGTGAGGTCGAGGTTGGGGAACATCCAGGCCGTCGGGTCCTGTTGGACGGCGATGCCGTTCGCGGTGTCCACGAGTGCGAGGTACGACGCGAGGGGGCTGATCGCCTCGCCGGCGACCAGGTCCAGGGGCGAGGAGATCCACGCGGTGCCGCGGCCCTTGCGGGTCGGGGGAGTGCGGCGGACGTCGATCGAGGAGACGTACCCGCCGTTCCACGCCGCGCCCATCTCCCACCGGGGCAGCGTGTCGGGGGCGGGCAGCGGGCCGGACGGGCTGTCGGCCACGGACGAGGAGTCCAGGGACGCGAGCAGCCAGGCCCGGGCGCGGACCACCGCCCGCCCGCCGATGACGACGGTCGCTTCGAGGAGTTCGATGGTGCGACCGGGGCGGACGGTCTCCACGGTGATCTCGCACTCGTCGAGGGCGATGCGGCCGAGGATGTCGTAACTGATCCGTCCGAGGAGCAGTCCGCCGGGCCGGTCCGCCACGTGCCGGTCGACGGCGTGCGCGACGAGTCCGGCGAGCGGGCTGAAGTGCTGCTCGTCGGCGCTCCAGGCGCCGCCCGCGTGTGCCGTGGGCTTGTAGCGGTGCTCGCCCGTCCGCTCGTAGTAGCTCTCGCGGGCGGCTGCGCCTGTGCTCACGGTGTGCGTCTCCTCGGGCGGTGCCCGCGCGCACGCAGGCGAAGAAAGGTGTACCGATCACGCATCGTAGGGGTGATCGGTGTCCGCGCACCGTGACCCATCGCACACGCGGGGGCGGCGGGGGCTACGAGGTGAGCCAGCGGCGCAGGAGTCTGCTGACGGCGGGCATGGCGGCGTACGTCATGAGGACGTTGAGGACGCAGGCCGTGATCGCGCTGCTGACCAGGAGGGGGAGCGCGGTGAGGTGCGGGACGAGGAAGAGGCCGCCGAGGACGGAGAGGGGATAGATCGCCAGGGTCGCGCTGATCGCCATCTTCCAGCGGGGCGGCGCGGGGCGCGTCGAGCCCGGCTCGGCGAACCAGGTCTCCATGCCGGTCAGGGTGCGCCGGGCGATCTCGGTGTGGTGGTGCCCGTCGCAGTCGGCGAACCAGGCCGCGCGCTCCGGCGACTCCTGCCACGTCCGGCACGCCTCCGTGTCGCGGAAGCGGTGGACGAGGAACCAGGGGGCGTCGCCGCCGGAAGAGCGGAAGAGCCCGTACCCGAGGTGGCCGGGGAAGGCGGCCGCGGTCTCCAGGATGCCCTTCGCCCACCGTTCGAAGGCGGCTTCGTGGCCGGGCTGCACCCGGCGGGCTATCAGGAGGGTCACCTCGCCGGTGTCGGCGGGGACGGTGGCGTGTTCCAGGCTGACCGCGGTCACAGGGACTCCTCGTGATCTCGCCGCGCCCGTCCGCACTTTACGTGCCGGGCGCCGCCGGAGGCCAGCGTGATCGGGTGAGTCCCCGTGGAGCCGCGGGGCCGTCGTGCGGCGCGGACGCGGGGTCGTGGAGGAGCGGGGGTGTCAGCGCCCCAGCTGGGCGTCGAGCCAGGTCAGGACGTCGGGGGTCACCGGGTCGGTGAGGTCGGCGAACTCGTCGTGCTTCTTGAGGAACTTGGCCACGTACGGGCAGACCGGGACGATCCGCATGCCGGAGGCGCGGACGTCGGTGAGGGCCTGCTCGACGAGGATCGAGGCGAGCCCCTGGCCGGCGTAGGCGTCGTCGATCTCGGTGTGGAAGAAGACCCGCCGGTCGTCGCGGTCGCGGTACGCGGTCAGCCCGGCGCGCTTCTCGTCGACGAGGATCTCGTAGCGGTGGCGGGCGTCGACGCGGCGGACGACGGGGGCCGGGGTGGGGGTCTGCTCGCTCATGGCGGTCCTTTCGGAAGGGATTTCGGCGTGTCGGGGGCGAAGGGCGGTACGGGGGAGCGGGTCGGCCGCGGCCCTCAGTGGCGGGGCGGGTTCCTGCGCGGGGTGAGGACGGCGTTGGGCAGGGCGGGGGCGGGCAGTCGGTCGCCGGGGTAGCCCTCGACGGCGCCGAAGCGGTCGGAGGACTGCTCCCAGGCCTCTCGTGCCTCGACGATGTCCTGGTGGTCGCGGCCGATGAAGTTCCACCACATCACGATCTCCTCCTCGAAGGGCGGGCCGCCGAGCAGGACCGTCCGGGCCGGGCGGTCGGAGGCGTTGGCGAGGGTGAGGGTGGTGCGGCCGGGGGTGGCGTAGCCGAGGTCGGCGGGGCGGAGGGGGATGCCGTCGAGGCGGACGTCGCCGTCGTCGACGAGGAGGCCGTGCTCGAAGTCGGGGTCGACGTCGAGGGTGACGGTGGCTCCGGGGTCGAGCAGGATCTCGGCGCCGAGGAGCGGGGTGAAGGTGCGGACCGGGGAGGTCCGGTCGGCGAGGGTGCCCAGGAAGACCCGGAGTTCGGCCCCGTCGAGGCGGAGGGGCTCGGGGGCGTGGTGCTGGAAGTCGCGCGGGGCGTGGCGGTGTGCGTCGGGGAGGGCGACCCAGAGCTGCACGCCGTGGAGCACGGTGGTGCCGGGGGTGGAGACCTCGGTGTGGCTGATGCCGTGCCCGCCGGTCATGAGGTTGATCTCGCCGGGGCGTACGAAGGCGTGGGTGCCCAGGCTGTCGCGGTGCTCGATCTCTCCCGCGAAGAGCCAGCTGACGGTCTGCAGGCCGGTGTGCGGGTGCGGGGCGACGTCCATGCCGCCGGACTCGGCGACCCGGTCGGGGCCGTAGTGGTCGGCGAAGCACCAGGCGCCGATGAGGGTACGGGCCCGCTGCGGCAGGGTGCGGCGTACGGTCATGGCACGTGGTCCGCCCAGCGGAACGTCCCGGGAGGTCAGGATCTCGATCTCCGTGTCGCCCATGTTCAGGCCCCTCCGCAGTGATGTAGTTTCGTTTTCAACAAGTATGGTTGATCATCGTCCCGATGACAACCGGCGAAGGAGTGCAGGGTGAGCGAGACGGCAGAGACCACGTGGGCGCCCGGGGTCACCGATCGGGTCTACCTCGACAAGCGGAGTCCCGACGCGTACCGGGCACTGGTGAGGACCGCCGACGCCGTGCGCACCACGGCGGCCGAGGCCGGCCTCGACCGGATCCTGGTCGAACTCGTCAACCTCCGGGTGTCCCAGCTCAACGGCTGCGCCTACTGCCTCGACGTGCACACCCGCGCCGCGCTGCGGGCCGGCGAGACCACCCGGCGCCTGGGCGTGCTGGCCGCCTGGCGCGACACCGAGCTCTTCACCGCCCGCGAGCGCGCGGCCCTCGCCCTCGCCGAGGCCACCACCCATCCCGCCGACGCGCTCGCCCAGGAGCGGGCGTACGACAGTGCGCGCGAGGTCCTGGACGACGGCGAGATCTCGGCCGTGATCTGGGTGGCCATCGCCATCAACGCCTTCAACCGCGTGTCGATCCTGAGCAAGCACCCGGTGCGGGAGAGCACGACTTCCTGACGGCGGCCGCCCCGCCCCGCCCCGCACGTGGACGGCGTCAGTGGCACCCGAGCGCCCACCGACGGC
>NZ_JBHJQI010000215.1:0-9373 GCF_042262805.1 Streptomyces sp. NPDC056361 | reverse complement strand
CCCCCACCTGGTGGGGGCGCCCTCTCGCGCATCGAGCGCCGGATCGGCGCGGATCAGCCCGCGAGCAGCTTCTTGACGGAGGCGGCGACACGGCCGCCCTCGGCCTGGCCGGCCACCTTCGGGTTCACGATCTTCATCACGGCGCCCATGGCGCGCGGACCCTCGGCACCCGCCGCCTTCGCCTCCTCGACGGCCGCCGCGACGATCCCGTCGAGCTCCTCGTCGCTGAGCTGCTTCGGCAGGTACGCGTCGAGCAGGACGCCCTCGGCCTTCTCCCGCTCGGCGGACTCGTGACGGCCGCCCTGGGCGAAGGCCTCCGCGGCCTCGCGGCGCTTCTTCGCCTCCTTGGCAATCACCTTCTGCACCTCGTCGTCGGAGAGTTCGCGCTTGGTCTTGCCCGCGACCTCCTCCTTCGTGATGGCGGTGATGGTCAGCCGCAGGGTCGAGGAACGCAGTTCGTCGCGGTCCCTGATCGCGGTGTTGAGGTCGGCCTTGAGCTTCTCCTTGAGCGTGGTCATGGGGTCAAGTGTGGCAGGTGTCCCGCCCCACCCGCCCGCGCATTTCCGCCACGCGGGTCTGCGACGATGGGGGGATGCGCGCACGGTACGGGATCCCCCTGAAGGTCACGGCAGGTCTGACGGCGGCGGCCGCGGCCGGACTCGTCTACGCGGCCGGCTTCGAGGCCCGCTCGTTCCGGCTGCGCCGAGTGACGGTCCCGGTCCTCCCGCCCGGCATGCGCGACCTGCGGGTCCTCCAGGTCTCCGACATCCACATGGTGTGCGGCCAGCGCAAGAAGCGCGCCTGGCTCCAGTCCCTCGCGGGGCTCCGCCCCGACTTCGTCGTCAACACCGGCGACAACCTCTCCGACCCGGACGCGGTGCCGGAGGTCCTGGACGCGCTCGGCCCCCTGATGGAGTTCCCCGGCGTGTACGTCATGGGCTCCAACGACTACTACGGGCCGACGCCCCGCAACCCCGGCCGCTACCTGAAGGAGAAGGCCCAGGGCCGCCACGGGCTCAACGGCAACGGGCCCGTCGTCGGCGCCCGCCACAACCCGTGGGAGCCCATGCGGGACGGCTTCGACGCGGCCGGCTGGGTGGACCTCACCAACACCCGCGGCCGGCTGAAGCTGCCCGACGCCGACCTGGCGTTCACCGGCCTCGACGACCCGCACATCAAGCGCGACCGCTACGAGCGGGTGGCCGGCGGCCCCGACGCCTCGGCCGACTTCACCGTGGGCGTCGTCCACGCCCCGTACCTGCGCTCACTCGACGCCTTCACGGCCGACGGGTACGAGCTGATCCTCGCCGGGCACACCCACGGCGGGCAGCTGTGCATCCCCTTCTACGGGGCGCTCGTCACCAACTGCGACCTCGACACGGACCGGGTGAAGGGGCTCTCCACGCACACGGTCGCCGACCGGACCTCGTACCTCCACGTCTCCGCGGGCTGCGGCGCCAACCGGTACACCCCCGTCCGTTTCGCCTGCCCGCCCGAGGCCACCCTGCTCACCCTGACGGCGCGCCCCTGAGCACCTACGGTGGGGGGCATGATCACGCCCCGCTCCGCGACCGCCCCGGCCGCCGCCGTCGTGCCCCCCGCCCCGCGCCGGCCGTACGCGGCGGCGTTCCGGGCCCTGATCGCCCTGTCCGCGGTGACGGGCCTGGTCATCGAGTGCGTCCACGGGAACGTGTTCGTCGTCCTCAGCTTCTTCACGATCTGGTCCAACATCCTGGTCGCCGTCGTCCTCGGCCGGGGCGCCACCCGCGCCTGGACCCGGCGCCCCCCGCTGCCCGCGCTGTGGACCGGCGGGGCACTGCTCTGCATCGCGGTGGTCGGCCTCGTCTTCCACCTCGTCCTCGACAACCCGGCGAGCGAGTTCAACCAGGCCGCCGAGATCGCCCGCCTCAGCGGGCCGCGGGCCGTCGCCAACCAGCTCCTCCACACCGTGACCCCCCTCGGCACGGCCCTCGACTTCCTCCTCCTCACCGCGCCCGGCGCCCTCCGCCTCCGCCACGCCGCCCAGTGGCTCGCCGCCCCCGGCCTCTACCTCGCCTTCGCCCTCGCCCGCGGCGCGCTCCTCTCCCCCGGCTCCGCCGCCCGCTACACGTACCCCTTCCTCGACGTCACCCTCCACGGCTACGCCGGCGTCCTCCTCAACGCCGTCGTCCTCGGCGCGGCCTTCTACCTCCTCGGCCTCGCCATCGTCGGCCTCGACCACATCCGACCCGCCCCGCCGTCCCCCGAATACCGGATTTCGTCTGAGCGCGCGCGTGGGCTAAAGTAAGCGATGTCGCCGCGACGTGAAGAACAGAGCAGCGACATCGGGGTGTAGCGCAGCTTGGCAGCGCGCTTCGTTCGGGACGAAGAGGTCGTGGGTTCAAATCCCGCCACCCCGACAGCCGTAAGACCAGGTGACCCACCTAGCAACATTGCTAGGTGGGTCACCTGTTTTTGTCTGCGTGTCTATCTGCGTGACGACCGCTCCGCGCGTGTCTACGGCCGCTGCGTCACGGGCCGGATCCGCTTCCGGTAGACCTCCTCGGTCACCGCCGTCCCCGAGTGGCTGGTCGCGGACATGATCGTGGCGAAGGACGCCTACACCGACTGTTCTTCCAGGCTGGGCAGGGCTTCTTCGCTGTCCAGACCGGTTCGACCGGTGCGTCGGGTCACCGGACCGGGCGGTGGCGGGCGGAGCGGCGTGTGCGCATGGCGATGTAGAGGAGGTCTGCCACGAGCAGCACGATGCCGATGAACAGAAGGAAGAGCAGTCCGTCGACGACGGCGCCGATGATGCCCAGCACGATCGCCACGATGATCAGGGCCAGGAAGAGCGACACGAGGGCCACCTCCTCGGTCGGTTGGGGAGCTCAGCGGCGGGCCAGCTGGCGTTCGCCGTTCGCCCCGGGCTGGTAGGGGAGGTCGTAGTGCCGGAAGACCGCCTCCTCGTCCTCGGCGGGAAGTACGTCGTCGCTGCCGATCGAAGGGCACTGCTTCACCAGCGCCTTGTCATGGGCGACCTTCACGTAGTCCGGCCCCACCGTCGCACCGTCCAGGGGGACGAACACCAGACGGTGTCGGGTGGGCAGGCCGACGCGGACCGTGGCCATGGCCGGCTCGTCGGTGCTGGTGTCGACGTAGACCGCCTCCAGCTCTCCGATCCTGTGGCCCCGCGCGTCCACCACGTCGCGGGTTCTCCACTCGCGGATGTCTGCCATCTGGATCATGCCGACTCCTGGCGGTGTGTCGCTGGTTCGGGATGCGTGGCGACGAGGATCTCGGCGGCCCGGGTGACGTTGCCGGCGTCGACCGCACGGGCCATGGCGTCACGCGCCGCGTCGGACGTCGTGTCCGGGGGCACCACCAGGAGGGCGAAGTGGTCGGTGTCGCCACGGGTGATGAGGACGGTGCCGTCGCCGACGGGGAAGGAATCGAGGCGCACGACCCGGTCGTCGACGACCACACGGGTCGGAACCTCCTCCCAGGCATCGGTGTCCAGGCCGACGCGCGTGATGGGACCGAGGTGCGTGGTGAGCGCCCGGATCAGGTCGGGCAGCTCGGTCGCGATGTCACGGGAGCGGGGCCACCAGGCGCCGTCGAGGATGCCTTCGCGGGAATGGGTCGTCTGCAGCCGGAGCAGGGCCGTGCCGGGCTTCACCGCTCGGTGGATCTCGTCCGGAAGAAGCCTGGGAGGGGTGGGAGCATCGGATTCGGCCATGGTGGTCCGCCTGCCCTGCGCGGGGCCGCCGACACCTCTCGGCCGGCGAGATACCGCCGTGGTCTCACGGTACCCCGCGCGCCTGCGGCCATGCCCGCGACCATCGCCCGGACGGCGTGCCCGGTAGGAAACCACCTGGTCAGAACGGCTCGTCCGACCACTGGGGTCATGGCGACACCTGATCACCGTCGGCTGGGAACCCGGCAACACCCCCGCGATGGCCTCCCTCACCCACCAGGGAATCCGCCGCATGGAGGCCGAAGAAGAAGAACGCGGGTGAACCGGACTGCCCCGGGCCCGCTCTCCCACTCGGCCTGTCCGGCCCCGCGGTCGTAGGATTGAACGTGGATCGAGCACGCTCACGTGTGGCGATCCGAAAGGGCGGCCTCGGCGGAGTGAATGCGCTGGGGCCGTTGTGACGACCGCCGCCACGAGGCCCGCGCGGGCACTGGTCGTGGAAACCTCCGGCACCCGGGCGGACCCGACCAGCCGCTCGACATCAGCAAGGTAGCGGCGGGGGCCCTCTCCCAAGCCCAGGGCACGGGTTCGCTCCCGACAGGCACCGTAGGGGTGTCCCTCCCGGGAGCCGTCTGGCAGCCGATACCCCGACGGCCGTAACACCAGGTGAGGCCGGTACTGATTCCAGTACCGGCCTCACCTGTTTCTGCTTTGGGGGGGCGGCTTCCCGGGGGAAGCCGCCCCCCCCCAAAGGGGTGGGTCAGATGATCGGGGGGCGGCCCAGGCGGGTCATGTGGCGGACGGTGGACCAGCGGATGGGGTGGCGGGGGCCGCAGGGGCGGCGGAGGCCTTCGGCGAAGCCGGCGAACCAGGCGGCGAGGCCGGGGAGGGAGCGGGTGCGGGCGAGGGTGAGGAGGGTCCAGACGCCGAGGTAGACGGGGACGAGGAGGGCCGGGAGGTTGCGCTTGGCGAGCCAGACGCGGTTGCGGGCGGTCATCCGGTAGTAGACGGCGTGGCGGGCCGGGCTGGTCTTGGGGTGCTGGAGCAGCAGCTCGGGGGCGTAGAGGACCTTCCAGCCGTCGTCGAGGGCTCGCCAGGCGAGGTCGGTCTCCTCGTGGGTGAAGAAGAACTCCTCGGGCCAGCCGCCGACGCGGTCGAGCATCCGCATCGACAGGCCGTGGCCGCCGCCGAGGAAGGTCGTCACCTCGCCGCCGCGCAGCGGGTCCTTGGCGCCGAGGCGGGGGACGTGCCGGCGCTGCGTCTCGCCGGTCTCGTCGGCGATGCGGAACGAGACGACGCCGAGGGCGGGGTCGGCCGCGTACAGGTCGGCGAGGCGGCGGAAGACGTCCGTGTCGACGAGGAGGCCGTCGTCGTCGAGGTCGACCACCACGTCCACGTCGCCGAACGCGCGCAAGGTCTCGATCGCGACGTTCCGGCCGCCCGACACACCCCGGTTCTCGGGCAGTTCGACGCCCGTCACGCCCTCGGGGAGCTCCGGCAGCGAGCCGGTGCCGTTGCCGACGACGACGATCCGGGCGGCCGGCTCGTCCTGCCGCGCCACGGCGTCGAGGAGCAGCCGCAGCTCGGCGGGGCGGGTGCCCATCGTCAGTACCGCCACACCCATACGCGGTCGTGCCACGACCCACTCCGTCCCACGCGCGTGAATACTCCGGGCCGCGATGCTAGCCGCCGGGCGCCACCTCGCGTTCACCAGGCGTGCAGCAGGACGCCGGCAGGCCGTCATGCCTGGTGGGTCGTCACGTCCGGGGGGCCGCGGGGAGGGGAGCGCCGCGTGGCGCCGTGGCGGGCGGCTCTACGCTTGTCCCCTTCCGTCAGGTTGATCGATCGTCGAAAGGGTGGTCTCCAGGTGCTGGTCGCGGACCGATATCGGCTTCACGTGTGTATCGGCCGGGGCGGCATGGGCGAGGTGTGGCAGGCCACCGACGAGGTGCTCGGGCGGGCCGTGGCCGTGAAGCTGATGCTGGCGCACGGGACCGACCCGTCGGCCGCCGACCGGTTCCGCCTGGAGGCGCAGACCGCGGCGCGGCTGAGCCACCCGCACGTGGTGGGCGTCTTCGACTTCGGCACCTGGGACGGAAAGCTGTTCCTGGTCATGGAGTTGGTCGAGGGCTCCAGCCTCGCGGGAAGTACGTCCGACCCGCTGCTGCTGCCCGCCGAGCGGGTCGCCTCGGTGGCCGCGCACGCCGCCGCCGGGCTCGCGGCCGCGCACCGGCAGGGCGTCGTGCACCGGGACATCAAGCCCGGGAACCTGCTCGTCGACGCCGAGGGGACGGTGAAGCTGGCCGACTTCGGCATCGCGCGGTTCGTCGACGACCCCTCGGCGGCGCTCACGACGACGGGTCAGATCGTGGGCACGGGGCTGTACCTGGCACCGGAGCGGGCCCTCGGGCAGCCGGCCTCGCCCGCCTCCGACGTGTACTCGCTGGGTTGCGTGCTCTACCAACTGCTCACCGGGCGGCCGCCGTTCCGGGCGGACACCGCGACGGCGCTGCTGTACCAGCACATCGACACCCCGCCGGTGCCGCCGACCCGGCTCGGCGCGGTGCTGCCGCCCGAGTTCGAGACGTACCTGCTGAGCCTGCTGGCCAAGCAGCCGGTGCAGCGGCCCTCGGCGCAGTCGATCGCGGACTGGTTCTCCTCCGGGGCGTGGCGGGCCTACTCGCAGCCCGCCCCGGCGGGCATGCCCATGTCGACACGGACGCCGACACCGTCGCCGATGCCGATGCCGATGACGGGCTCGGCGCCGATGCCGGGGGCCGTCGCACCCGCGCGCGGAGGCGTACCCATGCCGGGGACCGCGCCGATGCCCGGGTCCGCGCCCGGCTCCGCCCCCCGGTCGGCACCCCGGTCCGCGCCCCGCTCGGCGTCCCGGCCCTCGACCGGTCCCATGGCCGCGCCCGGCGGCGCCTCGCGCAGGCGGGAGCGTCCGGGCGGCGCCGGCGCCGGGCTCGCCGAGCTGTCCAGACGGCGGCCGCGGAAGACGGCGGCGGTGGCCGGGGCCATCGCGTTCGTCGTCTTCCTGATCATCGGGATGGCCTGGCTCTCCTGAGCCGGGCCCGAGCCGGAGGTTCAGTACAGCCTCGGGGCCATCACCTGCCCCTCTCCGTCCGCCGTGGCGAGGAGCAGGCAGCGCGGGACGCCGGGCCCCGGGGTCGCCCGGACCGTCACGGGGGTCGGCGGGTCGGTCGGGAGCTCGATGGGGACGGTGACGGGCCGGTCGTCCTTGGTGGTGGCGTAGCCGGTCTCCTTGCCGTCGACGAGGACCTCGACGACGGGGGTGTGGCCGGTCTGGACGGTCGCGGAGACCGAGTGCCCGAGATAGTCGATGTGGAAGTGGTGGCGTGCCCTCATGGGCCACCTCCGTGCCGCCGGAGTGGGACGCGTATCTCCAGAGTAGGTACGGTCCGGCGGTCCCGCCGCTCCGAAGTGCGGTCGTAGTGGCCCGGTGTTCAGATGGGTCGGTACGCCGAACCACCGGCCCGCGCGGAACGGAGCCCCCGGACACATGAGCGACATCCTGCCCTCCTTCGAGGACACGACCGACTTCGGCAACGCCGACCGCGGATTCCTGGGCGCGCTCGTCCCAGGAGTCGTGACGGCCGGCGACGGCCGCGTGGTCTGGGACAACGACGCCTACGACTTCCTCAAGGCGGAGTGCCCGGACACCGCGCACCCCAGTCTGTGGCGGCAGGGTCGGCTCTGCGCGCGGCAGGGGCTGTACGAGGTCACCGAGGGGATCTACCAGGTCCGCGGCCTGGACATCTCGAACATGACGATCGTCGAGGGCGAGCGCGGGATCGTCGTCATCGACCCGCTGATCTCCGTGGAGACGGCGGCCGCCGCCCTCGCGCTGTACCGGGAGCACCGCGGCGACCGGCCCGTCACCGGGGTGATCTACACACACTCGCACGGCGACCACTTCGGCGGCGTCCGGGGCGTCCTCCCGCACGGCACCGAGGAGGGCGTGCCGATCCTCGCCCCCGCGGGCTTCCTGGAGCACGCGGTCAGCGAGAACGTGTACGCGGGCAACGCGATGACCCGCCGGGCGAGCTACATGTACGGCGTGGGGCTCCCGAAGGCCCCGGACGGCCAGATCGGCGTGGGGCTCGGGCAGGGCGCCTCCACCGGCACCATCAGCCTGATCCCGCCGACCGTGGACATCACGGAGACGGGGCAGGAGGAGACGGTCGACGGCGTGCGGATCGTCTTCCAGCTCACGCCGGGCACCGAGGCGCCGGCCGAGATGAACTTCCTCTTCCCCGACCACCGCGCCCTGTGCCTGGCGGAGAACGCCACGCACAACATGCACAACGTGCTCACCCTGCGCGGCGCGGTCGTCCGCGACTCCCGGATCTGGGCGCGGTATCTGGACGAGGCCATCGAGTACTTCCACGGGCGGTACGACGTCGGCTTCGCCTCCCACCACTGGCCCACCTGGGGCCACGACAACGTGGTGGCGTTCCTCGCCGAACAGCGCGACCTCTACGCGTACATGCACGACCAGACCCTCCGCCTGCTGAACGCGGGGCACACGGGCGTCGAGATCGCCGAGCTGATCGAGCTGCCGCCCGCCCTGGAGAAGGCCTGGCACGGCCGCGGCTACTACGGCTCGCTCAGCCACAACACCAAGGCGATCTACCAGCGCTACCTCGGCTGGTACGACGGCAACCCGGCCCACCTCTGGGAGCAGCCGCCCGTGGAACTGGCGCGGCGGTACGTGGAGGTGGCCGGCGGGCCCGCCGACGCCCTCGCCAAGGCCCGGGCGTACGCCGAGGACGGCGACCTGCGCTTCGCCGCGACCCTCCTCAACCACCTGGTCTTCGCCGACCCGGGCAACGGGGAGGCGAAGGAGGTGCTCGCCGGGGTGTACCAGCGCCTCGGGTACGGCGCCGAGAACGCCACCTGGCGCAACTTCTACCTGCGCGGCGCCCAGGAGCTGCGCGAGGGCGTCGGGGGCGACATGGTCGACGTGACCAACCCCGAGATGGCGATGGCCCTCACCGTCCCGATGCTGATCGACTCGGTGGCCGTCGCGATCGACGGCCCGCGCGCCTGGGACGACGACCTGACGATCGACCTGGTCCTGCTCGACGGCCCGACGGACGCGGGCGAGCGGCGGCGCCTCACCCTGCACAACGGAGCCCTGACGCACCGGGTGGTCGCCGCGCCCCGGACGCCCGCCGGACTCACCCTCACCCTCGGGGGGAGGGCCCAGCTCCTCGGCCTCCTCGCCGGGCGGAGTCCCCAGGACCTCGGGGTCGGCGTGGAGGGCGACGCGGCACTGCTCGCCCGCCTCTTCTCGTACGTGACGAAGCCCGACCCCCAGTTCCCGATCGTCACCCCGTGAGGAGGCCGTGATGGACCGGACGGGCCGCTCTCAGCTCACGACCCACGCCAGGAACCCCAGCAGGATCAGGGTGAGGCAGATCCCGAGGTTGACCACCTTGTACTGGAGGAAGACCGCGACGAACTCGCGGATGGTCGCCGACGGCCAGAAGTAGGCGGCGGTCGGCGAGCCCACCACCTGGCCGTCCACGCCCGCCTTCCGGGCCGTCAGGGCGGCCCGGAAGGCGTGGAAGTCGTTGGTGACGATGACGCAGGAGGAGCCGGGCCGGTCCCGCTCCATCAGTTCCTTGCTGAGCAGCATGTTCTCCGCGGTCGTGCGCGAGCGGTCCT
>NZ_JBHJQI010000214.1:0-9565 GCF_042262805.1 Streptomyces sp. NPDC056361 | reverse complement strand
CCTTCCCGTCTGCCCCGCGGGCGACGACGGGAAGGTGACGACAGGCCCTAGGACTTCGCCCGGCGGGCGAGGCCCAGGGCGTAGTCGGGCCACCAGGTCCCGGCGGACGGACCGCCCCGGCACGGGCCGTCCGAGTCGCCGGGGCGCTTGACCCACAGATAGGCGTCGACCAGATCGTCCCCGGTCCGGTCCGTCGGCGGCACGCCGAGGGACCGGCCCGGCGGATTGCACCAGGCGTCCGCCCGGTCGCCCGGGAGGGGGCCGTCGCCGTTGCGGCTCGTGTCCACCGTGAAGTGGGTGCCGCCGAGCAGCCCCGAGAGCGTGGTGCCGAACCCCCGCACGGTGTCGTTCCGCTGGAAGTTGGACACGTTCAGGGAGAAGCCGTCCGCGCGGGCGACCCCCGCCCGGCGCAGCGGCTCCACCAGCTTGCCCGGGTCGTCGATCCAAGCCGGATTGCCCGCGTCCAGATAGACCCGGGTGCGCGGCTGCCGCTTCAGCCGCTCGATCGCCCCGGCAAGGAGTCCGTAGCGCTCGTCGTGGTACTGGGCCGGGGTGCAGCCGTCGACGATGTGCGGCACCGCGTCCGGTTCGAGGACGACGATCGCGGAGGCCTCCCCGATCGCCGTCGCGAAGGCGTCCACCCAGTTCCGGTACGCCGCCGCGTCGTGCGAACCGCCCGCCGAGTACATCCCGCAGTCGCGGTGCGGGATGTTGTACGCGACGAACACCGCCGTACGCTTCTCGGCCGCCGCGCCCCGGACCGCACGCGTGATCTCCGGTACGGGATCGTCGCCGGCCGGCCAGTCCGCGACCGGCCGGTCCGCGATCCGCTTCAGGATCCGGGCGTCCTCGGTCCTGCCCTGCGCCTCGTACCGGCGCACCTGCTTGGCCGCGTCGCTGTCCGGGTCCACCCAGAACGGGGAGCCCGACGCGGGGGCCACGACCTCCCCACGCGCGGACGGCGGGCCGACGGGTCCCTTCGGCGGCTCGGCCTCGCCGCACCCGCTCAGGAGCAGCGCGGAGACGAGGGCCAGGGCGGCGGTGACGGTGCGGCGGGACATCCGGCCCCCAGGGTCGGGTACGCGACGGGACAGACGGCGTCATCGTGACATGACGGTCACTTCGCGTCCGGCTGCGACACCGCGATCCCCAGCGGGGTCCGCTCGTACAGCACTTGATGGCCGTAGCGCCGGGAGGACAGCAGCCCCGCGTCCCGCAGCACCGAGAGATGGGACGAGACCGACGACGGCGCCCTGCCGAGCAGGTGCGCGAGCGCCGTCGTCCCCATCGGCTCGTCGAGGGCGCACAGCACGTCCGCCCGCACCGGCCCGAGCAGCCGGGCCAGCGCCTCCGGCGTACGGCCCCCCGGCTCCGACCACAGACCGCCGATCCCGCGCGCCGGATACGCCACCGTCGGCTGCCACGGCGGATCGAAGCCGCTCACCACGTCCGGCCAGGTGAACACCGACGGCACGAGCACGAGACCCTGCCCGTCCAGCGGGCGCACGTGCTCACCGGGATAGGCGACCCGCAGCGTCGCCGTCTCCGCCGCCCAGTCGAAGGCCGGATGCAGCTCCCCCAGGAGCCGTTCGAGCCCGCCCTCCGCGAGCCGCCGCGAGTGGTACGCCACGTCCGCCTCCAGGAGCGCCCGCAGCCGGGGCCAGTCGGGCTCGATCAGCGCCTCCCACGCGGCCCGCAGCAGATCGGCGAGCCGCTCCACCGCACCGGCCGGATCGGCGAGCATCCGTCGCCCCTCCGCCGACTCCGCCGCCCCCGGCGTCTCGGCCAGCGCCCGCTCGAAGTCGACCAGGGCCAGCGCGGGGTCCGTCGCCCGCACCGCCGCGATCTCCTCGTCGAACGACGCCGCCGGACCCAGCGGCGGCGGATAGAGCGAGTCGGGACTGTGCCCCCTGTGCGGCATCAGCAGGTGCAGCGGCCCCAGGTCGAGCCCCCGCGCGGCGTCCGCGATCCGCCGCATCCACGGCAGGTGGTACCCCTGCTTCGCGGGCCGGGCGAGGACGCGCACGGCCGAGTGCGTCTCCCACAGCGGCGAGATCGCGAACCGGATCCGCATCGGATCCGCCTCCCCGAAATGCAGGTGGTACGGCACGGAACCTCCCCGGACATTCGGCTGGAGCCGAAAGTCTAGGGCGCGGCCCGGCCGCCGGGCACGCTGCCCTCCATGCCCACGAACGACACCCGGCCGCCGGAACCGGCACCCCCGCACACCCCCGCACCCGCGCCCGACCCCACCCCGAAGGCGCCCGCTCCCGCTCCCGCGCCCGCCGCGAGTCCCGGCTACCGCGCCGTCTTCGCCGTCCGCGAGTTCCGGTTCGTCTTCGTGGCCCACCTGTTCTCGCTGGTCGGCGTCGTCGTCAGCGAACTGGCGCTGACCGTCCTCGTGTACGACCTGACCCGCTCCCCGCTGCTCTCCTCGCTCACCTTCGCGCTCGGGTTCCTGCCCTACCTCGTCGGCGGCACGCTGCTCGCCGGACTCGCGGACCGGCTGCCGCCCCGGCGGATCCTCGTCGTCTGCGACCTCGTCTGCGCCGCCTGCGTCGCCGCGATGGTCGTCCCGGCCACCCCCGTCGCCGTCCTGCTCGTGCTGCGCTGCGCCATCGCCGTCGTCTCGCCCGTCTTCAACGGCACCCGGATGGCGACCCTCGCCGACATCCTCGGCGAGGGCGACCTCTTCGTCCTCGGCCGCTCCCTGCTGCGGATCGTCTCGCAGAGCGCCCTCCTCACCGGCTTCGCCGTCGGCGGCGTCCTGCTCACCGCCGTGCCGCCGCGCGGCGCCCTCGCCGTCACCGCCGCCACCTTCGTCGTCTCCGCGCTGCTGCTCCGCCTCGGCACCGTCCGCCGCCCCGCCCGGGCCGCCGCGGAGACCCGCAGCGGGCTCGCCGGCACCTGGGCCGTGCTGCGGAACCGGCGGGTGCGCGCCCTGATGCTGATGTTCTGGGTGCCGCCGCTCTTCGCCGTCGTGCCCGAGGCGCTCGCCGCCCCCTACGCCGACGAGATCGGCGTCTCCACCGCCGCGCTCGGCCTGCTCATGTGCGCGCTGCCCGTCGGCACCATCGCGGGCGAGCTCTTCGCCGGATCGTTCCTCGGCGCGGCGACCCGCTCCCGCGTCGTGGTGCCGCTCGCCGTGGTGAGCGTCCTGCCCTACCTCCTCTACGCCCCCCGGCCGGGCCTGGGCCTCGCGGCCCTGGCGCTCTTCCTGGCCGGCGCCACCGGCGCGTACACCCTCGGCCTCGACGCCTGGTTCGTCGTCGCCGTCCCCGAGGAGCAGCGGGGGAGGGCGATGACCCTGATGACGGCGGGCATGATGACCGTCCAGGGGGTCGGCATGGCCGGCGCCGGGATCGCGGCCGAGTTCGCGTCCGTCCACACGGTCGTCGCGGGCGCGGGAGTGCTCGGCACGATCGCCGTCCTCGCCGTCGTCGCGGAGCTGCGGGCGACCGAAGTTCGAGACGGGGCTGACCGGCATATGACCAGTCGGTAAGGTCGGTGCGTGCCGAAGCCGCTCAGTCTCCCCTTCGACCCCATCGCCCGAGCCGACGAACTCTGGCAGAAGCGCTGGGGCCCGGTCCCCTCGATGGCCGCGATCACCTCGATCATGCGCGCCCACCAGATCCTCCTCGCGGAGGTCGACGCCGTCGTCAAGCCGTACGGGCTGACCTTCGCGCGCTACGAGGCCCTGGTGCTGCTCACCTTCTCCAAGGCCGGGGAGCTGCCGATGTCCAAGATCGGCGAGCGGCTGATGGTCCACCCCACCTCGGTGACGAACACCGTCGACCGGCTCGTGCGGTCCGGCCTCGTCGCCAAGCGCCCCAACCCCAACGACGGCCGCGGCACCCTGGCCTCCATCACCGACAAGGGCCGCGAGGTCGTCGAGTCCGCCACCCGCGACCTGATGGACATGGACTTCGGCCTCGGCGCCTACGACGCCGAGGAGTGCGCCGAGATCTTCGCCATGCTCCGCCCCCTGCGCGTCGCGGCGGACGACTTCGAGGAGAGGTAGCCCCCCGCGAAGATCGCCCGGAACGTGCCGTTACGCTCGACGGCATGAAATCCAGCGTGCTGACCCGCTACCGCGTCATGGCGTACGTGACCGCCGTCATGCTGCTCGTGCTCTGCACGTGCATGATCTTCAAGTACGGGTTCGACATGGGCGAGGACGTGACCTTCGCGGTCTCCCAGGCCCACGGCGTCCTCTACATCATCTACCTGGTCTTCGCCTTCGACCTGGGCTCCAAGGCCAAGTGGCCGTTCGGGAAGCTGCTCTGGGTGCTGCTTTCCGGAACGATCCCGCTGGCCGCCTTCTTCGTCGAGCGCAAGGTCGTCGCCGAGACGCTTCCGCTGGTCAGCGGCGCGCGGCCGGAGCCGGTCAAGGCCTGACACCCCCCTCCGCACACATGTGCGGAGGTTTGTCATCGACATTTACTAGGACGTCCTAGTAAATTCGAAGCATGGACGCTGACGCCATCGAGGAAGGCCGCCGTCGCTGGCAGGCCCGTTACGACAAGGCCCGCAAGCGGGACGCCGACTTCACCACGCTCTCGGGGGACGAGGTGGAGCCCGTGTACGGGCCCCGCCCCGGCGACACCTACGAGGGGTTCGAGCGCATCGGCTGGCCCGGTGAGTACCCCTTCACCCGGGGACTGCACCCGACCGGCTACCGCGGCCGGACCTGGACCATCCGCCAGTTCGCCGGCTTCGGCAACGCCGAGCAGACCAACGAGCGGTACAAGATGATCCTGGAGGCCGGCGGCGGCGGCCTCTCCGTCGCCTTCGACATGCCCACCCTCATGGGCCGCGACTCCGACGACCCCCGCGCCCTCGGCGAGGTCGGCCACTGCGGTGTCGCCATCGACTCCGCCGCCGACATGGAGGTCCTCTTCAAGGACATCCCGCTCGGCGACGTCACCACCTCGATGACGATCTCCGGCCCGGCCGTCCCGGTCTTCTGCATGTACCTCGTGGCGGCCGAGCGCCAGGGCGTCGACCCGGCCGTCCTCAACGGCACGCTCCAGACCGACATCTTCAAGGAGTACATCGCGCAGAAGGAGTGGCTCTTCGAGCCCGAGCCCCATCTGCGCCTCATCGGCGACCTGATGGAGCACTGCGCGCAGGGCATCCCCGCGTACAAGCCGCTCTCCGTCTCCGGCTACCACATCCGCGAGGCCGGGGCGACGGCCGCGCAGGAGCTCGCCTACACGCTCGCCGACGGCTTCGGCTACGTCGAGCTGGGCCTCAGCCGCGGCCTCGACGTGGACGTCTTCGCCCCCGGCCTCTCCTTCTTCTTCGACGCGCACCTCGACTTCTTCGAGGAGATCGCCAAGTTCCGCGCCGCCCGCCGGATCTGGGCCCGCTGGATGAAGGAGGTCTACGGCGCCAAGACCGACAAGGCCCAGTGGCTCCGCTTCCACACCCAGACCGCCGGTGTCTCCCTCACCGCCCAGCAGCCGTACAACAACGTCGTGCGGACCGCGGTCGAGGCCCTCTCCGCCGTCCTCGGCGGCACCAACTCCCTCCACACCAACGCCCTCGACGAGACCCTCGCGCTCCCCAGCGCGCAGGCCGCCGAGATCGCGCTCCGCACCCAGCAGGTGCTGATGGAGGAGACCGGCGTCGCCAACGTGGCCGACCCGCTGGGCGGCTCCTGGTACGTCGAGCAGCTCACCGACCGGATCGAGGCCGACGCCGAGAAGATCTTCGACCAGATCAAGGAGCGCGGCCGCCGCGCCCACCCGGACGGTCAGCACCCGATCGGCCCGATCACCTCCGGCATCCTGCGCGGCATCGAGGACGGCTGGTTCACCGGCGAGATCGCCGAGTCCGCTTTCCAGTACCAGCGGTCCCTGGAGAAGGGCGACAAGCGGGTCGTCGGCGTCAACGTGCACCACGGCTCCGTCACCGGCGACCTGGAGATCCTCCGCGTCAGCCACGAGGTCGAGTGGGAGCAGGTCCGCGTCCTCGGCGAGCGCAAGGAGCGCCGTGACGACGCCAAGGTCCGCGCCTCCATCGACGCGATGCTGGCCGCGGCCCGGGACGGCTCGAACATGATCGTCCCGATGCTGGAGGCCGTACGCGCCGAGGCCACGCTCGGCGAGATCTGCGACGCCCTCCGCGACGAGTGGGGCGTCTACACGGAGCCCCCGGGCTTCTGACGGTCACTGCGCACGAGGCAGGGGCGGTACGGGAAGTCCCGTACCGCCCCTGTCGTACGAGGTGACCACTTCGCGGCCGTGCCGAGGATCCTGGTCGGGGTGTCCGGACGACCACCCGAACCTCCTCCGGCGGAAGCTCCCGGTACTCCTGCCCGCCGCTTTCAGCCCTGGGCCGCCACCGCGCCCAGGCCCCCCACGAGGAGGGCGGAGAGGCGGGCCACCCATGCCTCGTCGACGGGCTCGGCGCTGACCAGGGCGCGGTGGACGACCGCGCCCGCGATCACGTCGAAGATCAGGTCGTCGGTGGCGTCCGTGGCCACCGGGTCGCGGTGCGCCGGGAGTTCGCCGCGCTGCTGCGCCCGCATGCGGCCGGCCAGGACGAGGCGCTTCTGGCGGTCGACGATCGAGGCGCGGATGCGTTCGCGCAGCGGTGCGTCGCGGGTGGACTCGGCGACCACGGCCATCAGGGCGGTCTTGGTCTCGGGGCGTTCGAGGAGCGCCGCGAACTGGAGGACGACGTGCTCGATGTCGGCCTGGAGGGAACCAAGGTCGGGCAGTTCGAGTTCGTCGAAGAGGACGGCGACGGCGTCCACCACGAGTTCGTTCTTGTTGGCCCAGCGGCGGTAGAGGGTCGTCTTCGCCACCCCGGCGCGGCCGGCGACGTCCCCCATCGTGAGCTTGGACCAGCCCAGTTCGACCAGAGCGGCCCGGGTCGCCTCCAGGATGGCCGTGTCGGCCTCGGTGGAGCGGGGACGCCCGGTACGGCTGGTGCGGGGGTTGGTGCGGCTACACATGGAAACCGACCATACCCGCCGGTAGGTATCGCGCCAGAGGCGCGGGATGTGAGGCAGTTCACCCGCCGGATCGCGCCCCGGCCCTCCCGCCGGCTCCCGCTGCGGAGATACGCTACGACCCGTAGCGAAAGGCATTGAGCGGCCTGAGCGACAACCATGCGCCGGGTGGGGATCCGGCGGGTCATCGGGTGGGGACCCGATGCGAACCGAAGACGAAGAACCGTGTCGTCCACGCGTCTCGCACACCGGCGGGAGGCGTGCGGACGGCACGGTTCGGCCATGGCTTACCGGTTACGCGCGCGGAAGGGGGAGGATGTACCCATGCAGCCCCGAAACATGTCCATGAGCGGCGTCGTCGACCTCGCCGCGGTGAAGGCGGCCGGAGAGGCCAAGGCGAAGGCGGAGCAGGTGCGCGCCGAAGCCGCCCGGCAGGGTGGCACCGCCGCGGTGTCCCCCTCCGCCCTGGTGATCGACGTCGACGAGGCGGGCTTCGAGCGCGATGTGCTCCAGCGTTCCGCCGAGGTCCCGGTCGTCCTCGACTTCTGGGCCGAGTGGTGCGAGCCGTGCAAGCAGCTCGGCCCCCTCCTGGAGCGGCTGGCCGTCGAGTACAACGGCCGGTTCCTGCTCGCGAAGATCGACGTCGACGCCAACCAGATGCTGATGCAGCAGTTCGGCATCCAGGGAATTCCGGCCGTTTTCGCGGTGGTCGCCGGTCAGGCGCTGCCGCTCTTCCAGGGCGCGGTCCCCGAGGCCCAGATCCGGGAGACCCTCGACCAGCTGATCCAGATCGGCGAGGAGCGCTTCGGTCTCACCGGCATCGTCGTGGACGCGGACGCCGACGACTCGGCCCCCGCCGCGCGGCCCGTCGGGCCGTACGACGTGCTCCTGGAGGCGGCCATGTCCGCGCTCGACGCGGGTGACCTCGCCGGGGCCGTCCAGGCGTACAAGAACGTGCTCGCCGACGACCCGGCGCACCCCGAGGCCAAGCTCGGCCTGGCCCAGGCCGAACTGCTCCAGCGGGTGCAGGGCCTGGACGCGGGCGTCGTCCGCAAGAACGCGGCCGACAACCCGGCCGACGTGGCCGCGCAGATCGCCGCCGCCGACCTCGATCTGGTGGGCGGTCACGTGCAGGACGCCTTCGGGCGTCTGGTGGAGACCGTGCGCCGCACGGCCGGCGCGGACCGGGACGCGGCGCGGCTGCGGCTCCTGGAGCTGTTCGAGGTGATCGGCGCCGACGACCCGCGCGTGACGGCGGGCCGCCAGGCCCTCGCCCGCGTGCTGTTCTGAGGCCTTTTCCGCCCCGGCGCAGGGTGCCGGATCGTCCGACGATTTGGCGACAGAGCGACAGACAGCGGCCGCGCTTTACCAAAACTTGGTAATCGCGGCCGCTGTTACTTGTAGTAAATCGAATCCTTGATTCTGTCCGGATTCATCCGGCGATCTGATGATATCGGCGGCCACGCGGCCGCACCCTGAGTGCCCGTTCGGCGCCGCCCCGCCATCGCCTGGTTATCCACCCGTTACTAGCGAGTAACGAACCCCCTTGTGCGGGGGCCCGGAATGGACCACGATCGGCGACGCTCGGTCCGAACCGCACCACCCCGGCAAACCAACCGGGAACGCGGCGAAGGTCCCCACCGGGCGGACCGGTGCCCTGCACCGGTCGTGGACAGGGGGGTTCCCGCTCTCACCGAACGGGGCCTGTCCAATCAGGTCACGCGAAAAGCGTGGCCATGGTTGTCGCTCGGGGGTGATCGCCGGTGATTCGGACGCGCAGCGCGCCGTTTGACGCCTCGGCGCTCTCCTTCCCGAGGACGTAGCTCTTCTCCCATCCCAGGACGGGCCCCTGGCCCTTCCGGAGATGTACGTCCGAGAAGGAGGAATTCTCATGAAGTCCCAGGTTCGTGGCGGAACCAGGTGGAAGCGGTTCGCCGTCGTCATGGTCCCGAGCGTGGCCGCGACGGCCGCGATCGGCGTCGGCCTGGCCCAGGGTGCGCTCGCGGCGTCGTTCGCGATCTCCGGCCAGGAGTTCAAGGTCTCGACCGACAAGCTCGAGGGCACCGAGTTCGTCCAGTACGGCAGCGTCGCCAAGGGCAAGAAGCTGGACGGCACGCCGTTCGGCGCCCCGGTCGCGGTCTCCGGCTTCGACACCGCCAAGATCACCAACATGTGCCAGTCCGTCGTGACCCCGGTTCCGGGTCTCGGCGACATCACCCTCCGCCTGGAGGCCGGCACGCAGGGTGCTTCCGACCCCGACAAGCGGGTCGACGCGAAGGACCTGTACCTCGACGTCTCGTACCTCGAGGCCGACGCCGAGTTCAAGCAGATCGACATCGGCGTCGCCGCCGGTTCGCTCCCGAAGACGCCGGGCGGCCAGGGCATCCAGCCCAACACCCAGGCCAACGAGAACGGTTTCGGCCAGCGCGCCGACAGCGTCACGCTGACCAAGGTCCACCAGAAGGCGTGGGCCACCACGGCCGCCACCTTCAAGCTCCCCGACCTGTCCCTGTCCCTGCACCGGGGCACGGACAAGGAGTGCTTCAAGGGCTGATCCGGCCCCAGGGGTGCGGGGGGGGCCCCACCGGCCCCCCCCCCCCCCCC
>NZ_JBHJQI010000213.1:0-9699 GCF_042262805.1 Streptomyces sp. NPDC056361 | reverse complement strand
CACCCGGGACGCGCACAGCGCGCTGCGGGAGGCCGGCCACGCCTACCGGCCTCGCCGGTAGCGGAGGCCCGCGCGCGGCGGCGAACGCGCCGGAGGCCCTGGAGTGTTGAAAGGTGCGAGACCGCCGTGGGGCCCGGAGGCGCGGTCGGCCAGGGGTCGGTCAGCGGTGCGCCGCAGGGAGGCCGGGGTGCGGGGCGCGGTCCGTCGGGCCACGGCGTGTCCGTGGGTTCCGCTTCACCCGCCCACGGGTCGCGCACGCCCCACCTCCGCCAGCGCCCACCAGGCAGCCAGGCCCAGCACGACCGACATCAGGACGGTCGAGGGGCCGCCGATGTCCGCGTAGAAGAAGTCGATGAGCTGCCAGGCGAGCAGGCCCGCCGCGACCAGCGCGCAGTCCGCGCCGAGCCGCCGCCGGCGCAGCGCGCCCACGAGCAGCGCCCCCCAGCTGCCGGCCAGCGCGAGGAGCCCGACCAGGCCCTGCTCGCTCAGCACCAGGAGGTACATGTTGTGCGGGGACAGCAGCGGTTGGCGCGCGAAGGCGGCGCCCGCGCCGGCCGTGTCGCTGCCGGAGGACAGCGCCAGCGAGGCGTTCGAGTCGCGGTACGCGGGGAAGCCCTTCAGGCCGACACCCGTGACCGGCTCCGCCCGCCACATCCGCCCGGCCGCCGCCCACATCGTGTACCGGTCGGTCACCGACTGGTCGGGCGCGGCCGCCACCTGCGTGATGCTGGTGACCCGCTCCTTCACCATCGTCGAGCCGATCCCCAGACCGCCGACGAGGACCACCCCGAGGGCGCCCGCGGCGAGCGCCACCCGGGCCGCCCGCCGCGCCCCCGACAGCAGCAGCTGGATCCCGCAGGCGAGGACGGTCGCGATCCACGCGCCCCGGCTGAAGGACAGCACCAGCGGTACGAAGAGGAGGCCCGCGCAGACCAGCGCCGCCGTCCGCGTCCGGCCCGGCCCGCTGCCGAGCGCGATCCCCGTGACGACCACGAGCCCGTACGCCACCACCGTCGCCATGCCCATCACGTCGGTCGCCCCGAAGGTGCCGACGGCCCGGACGTCCTCGCCCTGGTACGAGGCGCCCGTCCCGGTCAGGTACTGCACGACCCCGACCGAGCCCTGGAGCAGCGCGAAGGCGACGAGACCCCAGGCGACCACGGCGAAGTCCCGCCGGTCGCGGATCATCAGGAGCACGGCCGCCGGGACGAGGACGAAGACCTGCACGTAGCGGGCGACGCCCGGCAGGCTCGCCGCCGGGTCGTTCGAGGTGATCGCGGCCAGGCAGATCCCGAGCACCGGCAGACCGAGGACGACGGCCGCCGTCCGGGTCAGCGGCCGGGCGCCGCCGCGCAGCACCCGGACGAGGCAGACCACGACGAGGAGCCCGGAGGCCGCGTCCGCGACCGTGCCCGTGCCGCCGGTGCCGCCCTGCGCCCCGCCGCCGCCCGGGACGAGCAGCAGCGCGATCACGGCGAGGACCGGGGACAGCGCACCGGCCCGGCGGACCCACTCCCGTACGTCCGCCGTCTCCCGCGCCGCGGGAACCGCCGGCACCGCCGTCACGGCCGTGGCCATCCTCAGCTCCCCGTGGGTCGGACGAGCCCGGCCGCCGTGCGCAGCAGGATGCAGACGTCCTGCCAGAGCGACCAGTGGTCGATGTAGTGGTTGTCGAAGCGGCAGCGGTCCTCGATCGAGGTGTCGCCGCGCAGACCGTGCACCTGCGCCAGCCCGGTCAGCCCCACCGGCATCCGGTGGCGGGCCGCGTACCCGGCGTGGATCTTGCTGAACTGGGCGACGAAGTAAGGTCGTTCGGGCCGGGGGCCGACCAGGCTCATGTCGCCGCGCAGCACGTTCCACAGCTGCGGCAGCTCGTCGAGCGAGCTCTTGCGGAGGAAGCCGCCGGCCGCGCTCATCCGCCGGTCGCCCGCCACGTTCCAGCGGGTCGCCGACTCCGTGTCGTCGGACGGCCGCAGCGTACGGAACTTCAGGAGGGTGAAGTGCCGGCCGTGCTGGCCCACCCGCTCCTGCCGGAAGAGGACCCCCGGACCGTCCGAGAGGCGCACGGCGAGCGCGCACAGCAGCAGGACCGGAAGGGCGCACGCCAGCGCGGGAGCGGCGAGCGCGATGTCGAGGGCCCGCTTGGCGGTCAGCCCGCGCCGCTCGGACCGCGGGGCGACCCGGTGCCAGGCGTACCCCCACACGTGCTGGGGCATCGGCCCGTCCTGGTGCCGGCCGCCGACCCGCCAGGTGGTGCAGCCGTAGTGCTGGAACAGCGTCATCAGACCGGGGTCGTCGTCCAGGAACACCGCGTCGCGCACCGCGTTCTGGATGACGGCCCGGTGGATCTCCTCGGTCGTCGTGAGGACCGGAAGCCCGGCCTCCCCCGCCGTCCGGGGAGCACCGCCCTGCTCCGGCACGCCGACGATCCCCACCGGCCGCACCCCGTACTCGGGATGCTGGACCACCGACGCCGCGAACCGCCGCGCCGCCCCCGTGCCGCCGACGACGAGCGCCGACCGAGGATGGGCGCGCGCGATCCGGCGCCGCCGGGCCAGCAGCACGGCGCGGACCAGGCACACGACGGCGACGTGCGTGCCGTACACGGCGCAGAGCCGCAGCGGCCCGATCGCGAGCGCCGGGGAGTACGCGGCGACGCCGGCCGCCGCCAGACACCAGACGACCCCGGCGCGCGAGGCCAGCGCCGGCAGTTCGTCGAGGGCCCGGACGTGCGCGGCCGGCCGGTAGAGCCCCGCGCGGCCGTCGAGGACCAGGACGAGCACCGCGACCGGCAGCAGCAGCCGGACGTCGCGGTGCGCCGCCCCGAGCAGGGCGGCCGCGGCCAGCACGGCCAGGACGTCGACGGCCACGAGCGGCGCCACGCCGGAGCGCGGACGCACCCGGCGGTGGCGCGGCAGCGCGAGCCGTTCGGTCGTGCCGCGGCGCGGCGCGAGGGAGGCGAGGCCGAAGGCCTGGCCCGCCGTGGGCCAGGGGCCCGGCGAGGAGGGAACGCTGGTACTTTCCGTGGTCACTGCGCAATCGGCTCTCTGTGCTCGGCCCCCCGCACGCCGGCCAGGTCGCGGTAGACGTCCGCGACGGCCGCGCCGGTGCGCCGGACATCGAATCTGCTGAGTACGTGCTCGTGGGCCTCCCGGCCCAGGCGGTGCCGCAGCTCCGGCCGGCCGAGGAGGCGGCCCAGAGCGGTGGCGAGCGCGGCCGGGTCCTCGGGCGGGACCAGGCACTCGGATGCGTGGGCGGGCGGCAGGCTCTCGCGCGCCCCGTCCACGTCGCTGACGACGACCGGCCGACCGCTCGCCATGGCCTCCAGGGGCGCGAGCGCCATCCCCTCCCAGCGGGACGGCAGGACGACCACGTCCGCCGCCCGGTACCAGGGGACGGTGTCGTCGACGGCGCCGGTGAACCGCACCGAGGGCCCGGCCGCGGCACGCAGCCGCTCGGCGTCCGGACCGTCGCCGACCAGGACGAGCCGGGCCGTGGGCACCTCCGCGAGGACGGCGGGCCAGGCGTCGAGCAGCACGTCCTGCCCCTTCTGCCGGCAGAGCCGGCCCACGCAGACGACCGTGGGGGCGGGATTGCCGGGCGGCCCGTCGGTCGCGAACCTGGCCACGTCCACCCCGTTGTGGACGACCGACCAGTCCGCCCGCACGCCGGCGGCCTCGCCGGTACGCCGCTCGGCCTCGCTCACGCAGACGATCCGGTCCGCCCAGCGCGCGCCGAACCGCTCCCAGCGGCGGGCGAGCGCCGCGGTGGTCCCCTCGACCGCCTCGAACGACCAGGCGTGTGGTTGATACACCGTCGGAACCCGTCCGCGCAGGGCCAGTCGGGCGCAGAGCCCGGCCTTGGCGCTGTGCGCGTGGACGAGTCCGGGCCGGACGGCGCGGATCAGTCGGGCCAAGTCCCTCGTCTCGCCGACCAGTCGGGGACCTGGGTCCCGGCCGGCCCGCCAGTCGTGGGTGTCGGCGCCCTCGGCGCGGACGGCGGCGGACAGGGGGGTGCCGGGCGGGCAGGCGACCGCGACCCGCAGGCCGGCGGCGCGCTGGGCGCGGACCAGGTCGACGACGACCCGGGCGACCCCGCCGTCGCCCGGCTGGACCGCGTGCAGGACGGTGACGGACGCGGGGTCCGTGTCAAGTGGTGACAGCACGTCAGCGCCGGACGTCCGCCTGGAGGAAGAGCGCACCGAGCCAGACGGTGTCCTTCTCGCTGCCGAACCGGACCTCGACACGGTCGCCCCCCTTGTGCAGCGCATCCCGCAGATCGAAGACGTCGGAGTCGTACCCCAGACCGTTCGTACCATCGGGGAAGCGGACCGTACGACCGGCGCCGAATTCGGTGATGCTGGAGTTCATGACGTCTTCCGCGGAATTTGCGGAATCGGAGAGCCGGGTGCTCTTCGAGCGGCTCGTATCCACCGCCAGGTAATCCCCGGAGGTGCCGCGGTCACCGTCATAGGCGATCACTCCGAGTCGTCCGCTCGTGCCCTTGGGGAAACGGTTTCCGTCCACCGGGACACGGAGCTCGCGACGGTCGGGTCCGATGGTTTCGAAACCATCCCAGACACCGATCCTGCGCAGCGGTTCCGATGCCTTCTCGTACGCGGCGACGAGCGTCCAGCCGCCCCAGCCGCCGACCTTCGAGCGGCCCATGGCGACGTTGACCTGGGCGACGGTCCACTGGCCCCGCCGGGACGAGCGGACCAGCTCGGTGACGTCGGCGGAGGCCTGGAACGCGTCGGCGCCGTCCGCCGCGCGGTGACCGATCACGGAGTCCGCGAGGAGCGCCTTGTACGACCCGCCGGGCTCGGCGATCAGCACCCGGCCGTTGTCCTTCGCCGGCTTCTGCTCGCCCACCCGCAGGTTCCCGCCCCAGTAGAGACGGGCCCAGCTGACCCGCGCGCCCGCGGGCACCGCAAGTTCGGCGCGGCTGGAGTTGTACGTGTTCGGGTCGCCGTCCACGTCGACGTACGCCATCGTCGCGCCGTCGTTCACCGACTCGGTGCCCTTCGAGCCCTTCGCCGAGGAGTTGGCGGCGCGCACCACTCCGCCGTGCTGCACGGCCTCGTACCGCGCGGCGAAGGGGACACGGGCCGCCTCCCGGGGCGGCAGGGGAGCGGCGGCGGAGGCGACCGGCAGCGCGGCGGTCAGCGCCGCACACGACAGGGCGCACAGCGCGCTGCGACGCACGGCTGGAATCGCAGAATTCCGCATACAGGTTCTCCGCTTTGATGAGAGAAGGGAGGGAAGACCCGAGAAGGCCGGGCGGGAGGAAGGTGTCGTCCGCACGAAATGAGTGAACGCGCGGCCGGCCCGGAAGCAACGTTCGGGAACGTTATAACCCCGACGCGGGGCGATAGTAAGCATTAGATGCTCGGAAACGCTAACTCCCGTATCCACGTGGCAGGTTCCTCGTTGTGCGTGTTGCGCCATTCCACGCCCAGTCACTCGAATGACCCTCCTATGGCCCAAAGATCGGTTGAACGTCACCCGTTCGGGAGAGCAACCGATGAAAACCGGGGCCGTTGTTGAGGGAGCCGGGCCGAACAGTCCGCGCAGTCCGAGTGGAATATCGATCGAGGAGAGCTTCTCCATGTCCCGTATCGCCAAGGCCGTTGTTCTGACCGTGGGTGCCGCCGCCGCCGTCGCCGGTGCCGCCGGTGCCGCCGCCGCCGACGCCGGCGCCGAGGGCGCGGCCGTGAAGTCCCCCGGCGTCGGCTCCGGCAACGTCGTCCAGGTCCCGGTGCACATCCCGGTCAACCTCTGCGGCAACACCGTCAGCGTCATCGGCGCGCTGAACCCGGCCTTCGGCAACGCCTGCGTCAACGCCTGATCGGCCACGCCTGATCGGTCCTTCCGAAGCCGGTGCGCCCATCCCCCGGGGTGGGCGCACCGGCTTTTTCCTTGTCGTCACTGGGTCGGTACTCGTTCGGCCGCACGCTGGTGCGCCGTTCGGTGCAACGGCGTACGCCCCTTCGAGGGGCAGGGCGCGGGGGCGGATTCACTCGAACGGAGGCGTGGCGCTCGGTAGTTCCGCGGTTGCGTAGCGCTATACCCGCAGGCACGGTGAGAGGGCAGTTGTCCGACGCATAAGGAAAAGGAACACATATGCGTCCCCTCGCTACACCCCGTCTCACCGCCCTGGCGATATCCGCCGTCCTCACCCTCGGCGCGGCGGGACCCGCCGTCGCCGGCGAGCACCATCCGTCCACCGCGGCCGACCGGGCCGCCCGCGCACCCCTCCCCGAAGCCGCCGCCCTGCTGACCCAGGCCGAGGCGCTCGGAGAACTCGGTTCGGTGACGGCCCCCGTGGCCGAACTCGTCACCGCCGCCCTCAAGGCCGACTCCGGCCAGCTCCCCGCGGCCGACGCCGACGCCCTCAAGGCCAAGATCGCGACCGCCGTCGACCAGGCCAAGGGCGCCGCCCCGGCGCCGCTGCCGGACGCCCCCGCGCCCGACGTCCCCGTCACCGCGCCGGAGCTCCCCGTCACCCCGCCCGCCCCCGAGCTCCCGGTGACCCCGCCCGCTGCCGAGCTGCCGGTCACCCCGCCCGCGGTGGACGCTCCCGTGGGTCTGCCCGTGAAGCCGCCGGTGAGCCTGCCCGTTACGGCCGGCGTGAAGGCCGCGGTCGTGAAGGCCGCGGTCGTGAAGGCCGCCCCGGCGGACGTCGTGGGCGACGCGCTCGCCACGGTCGAGAAGGCGGTCGCGGGCCTGCTCGCCGCCGTCACCTCGGGTGACGCCGCGGGTGTCGTCCCGCAGGTCACCGCCACCCTGACCTCGCTGGTCAACCTGGCGGTCGCCACCGTGCTCGGCAGTGGACTCCCCGCGCCGGACCTGGCCGGACTGCCCGCCCTGCCGGCGCTCCCGGCCGGCGTGCCCGAGCTGCCGGTGGACCCGCCGCAGCTGCCGGTCGACCCGCCGGTGAAGCCGCCGGTCGACGTACCCGACCTGCCGGTCAAGCCCCCGCTGCCGGTCCGGTAGTCACCCGCGCGTCCGTGCCGGTCCGGCGTCCGCCGGACCGGCTCAGACGTGTGCGATCGGCAAATAGCACCGGTCCGCACCGATCGGGTGCAGTGTCGAGAAATCCTTCCTCCCGGAGTTTCCGGGGAGCGCACTCCTCGTTACAGAAGCAGAACGATGTACAGGATTCGGCCAAGAACCCTGTACAGCAAGTGACTTGAAAGCACAGAGGAAGGATTCATTCCATGAAGCCCACCAAGGTCGCCGCGGTAGTCGCCGGTTCGCTGATGGCGCTGGGTGCCGCCGCGCCCGCCATGGCCACGGAGGCGCTGACCCCCACCAGCCTGAACGGTGGACTCGAAGCGATCGCCGCCAATGGGCTGAAGACGGACGTGCTGAGCAGCACCACGGAAGGCTCCCCGGTCAAGACCGTCACGGACGCGGCCACCCAGCTGAACGACACCACCAAGGGCGCCCCGCTGCTCGGCGGCCTCCCGGTCCCCGGCGGTCTTCCGCTCGGCGGCTGACATCACCTCAGGACACCTGCCCTCCAGGGCATTTGCGGCGGCTCCGGTGTCGTCGTCCCCCACGGTCGGCTGATCGAATGATTTTCAGATCAGCTGCCGTGTGGTCCCCGCTGTAGGCCATGTGCCGCCCCATACCCTCTGGCCAATCCCACGCGAACGTCGGCGTGGAGCAGGCCGGTCGGAGCGAGGGGGGATCCTCGCCGGTCTCTCCCTTTTCTCCAGAGGAAGAGCGGTATGCGGTCCATCATCAGCAGGAAAGTACTCACCGCGGCGGCAGCGACCGGCATCCTGTCGCTGAGCGGCGGATTCGCCCTTGCCGCGGGCTCCCACGCCGGCACGGGCGACGGGTCGGGCCCCGCCGCCGTCGGCCATGCCCAGGCCCCCCTACCGGCTGACGTCTGCGGCAAGAGCATGGAACTCGGCGGCTTCGTCGCGGCAGCCGTCGGCGACCTCTGTTCCCACGCGGAGGAACCCGGCGGCTACGGCGACGAACCCACCCACCCGCCCACGCACCCGCCCACGCACCCGCCGACGCATCCGCCGACCCACCCGCCCACGCACCCTCCGACGACGCACCCTCCGACGACGCACCCTCCGACGACGCACCCGCCGACGCACCCGCCGACGCACCCGCCGACGCACCCCCCGACGCACCCGCCGACGACGCCTCCGACGAAGCCGCCGACGCACCCCCCGACCCACCCGCCGACGACGCACCCGCCGACGCACCCGCCCACGCACCCCCCGACGCACCCCCCGACGCACCCGCCCACGCACCCGCCGACCGCTCCGCCGACGAAGCCGACGACGCCGCCCACCGGGCCCCCTGAGCTGCCTGAGACCGGAAGCGGCCCCGCGCTCATGGGCGCGGCAGCGATCAGCGCCGCGCTGATCATCGGCGGCAGCGTCGTCTACCTCCGCGGCGGACGGATCAGCCGACGCCACTGACCCGACGGCCGGTACGCGTCAACGCGGGTCCTCGCCTTCACCGGTGAGGGCCCGCGCATTGCTGCACATGGGTTAGTCCCGCCACGTTTCGGCCAAGGGGCTCGTTCACCTCACATGACTCTGCGTTCTCACGCGGGCATGGGCCTCCTCATGACCGCACTCGCGTCCGCCGCCCTGGCCTCTCCCGCCGCCGCCGTCGAGGCGCCGGTGATCGTCCCCCTCCAGGGCCTGGAGCCGGTCCTTCCGATGGACGCGCCGACCGTGGCGACCGGTGTTCCCGTCCCGATGCCGGGCGCGCCCACCGGCTTCCAGAAGGGCGTCGGCGCGCTGCCGGACGTCACGCTGCCCAGCGTGCCGCTCGCGGGCACCCTGCCGGGCACCGTCGTCGACGCGCCGCTGCCCGAGGTCCTCAAGGACAGCGAGCCCGGGCGGGCGCTGCTCAGCAGCCCGCACTCGGAGATGAAGGCGGCCACCCCCGGCGCCGTCGTCGGCAACCCGCTGGAGGCCCCGCGCGGCAACGGGCTCGGCGGCCTGCCGGACCTGGCGAAGCCTCAGGTCGGTCTCCTGACCCCGGTGCTCAGCGGGGCCCTCGACCCGCAGCTGGGCCTCGCGCCGGACGGACACTGACACCACCGCCCCCCGGGCGGGTGAAGACACGATTCTTCCCCGCCACCCCAGGGGCTCTCGCTCGTTGCAAGAAGAGGCTTGTCGCATGGCCGCGGCCCGCGGACCGAGGCCGTCCCGTCGTATCCGGCGGCGGACGGAATTTCGGCCCGCGGGCCATTCTTTCGATTTTCCTTCTTCCCGTTCGGCCCAACGGCCGTGACCCGGCCCGCATACGGGCGTTGAACGGGTATGACGGCCGTGATTCCTGCGGTCGCTTTCCACGTCCAAGGAGTTCTTGATGTCTCGCATCGCGAAGGCTGCCGCAGTTCTCGCCGGCACGGGTGCCGTTGCCCTCAGCGGAGCCGGCCTGGCCGTCGCCGACTCGGGCGCCGAGGCCGTCGCCGCCCACTCGCCCGGTGTCGCCTCCGGCAACGTCGTCCAGGTCCCGGTCCACGTCCCCGTGAACCTGTGCGGCAACACCGTCAACGTGATCGGTCTGCTGAACCCGGCGTTCGGCAACACCTGCATCAACGCGGACGGCGGCCACGACAACGGTGACGGCGGCTACGGCGGCTGATCCCCCCCGTTCCACGCACGTGTCCCCCCGGGGACTGTACTTACTAAATGTCTTAGTGTTATGACAT
>NZ_JBHJQI010000212.1:0-9772 GCF_042262805.1 Streptomyces sp. NPDC056361 | reverse complement strand
CCTCCGTGGCGACGGCGAGGTCGGCGTCCAGGGTGCGGGGGTAGCGGTCGAGGTCGGCGGCCTCGCCGAACTGGAGCGGGTTGACGAAGACGGTGACCACGACCTGGCCCTCGGGCCGCGCGGGCCCGTCCTTGTTCAGGCCCACCGTGGCTATCGAGTCGCCCGACGGCAGCTGGTCCCTGACCTCCTTCTCGGGCATCCCGACCTCCACCGCGTCGTACTGCTCGGGATCCATCATCCCGTCCTGCACGGAACCCATCAGGAAGTAGAGGCCGAAGCCCGCCGCGACCACGAGCAGGACGAGCGCGGCGAACGCTATCCCGCAGCCCAGCGCGATCGCACCGCCCGTGCTGCTGCTCTTTCCCCCGCGTACCGCCATCGCCAACTCCCGCTCCGTGACAGTCCAGTCGGCCGGTCCGACCGCGACCGGACGACCATCCCCCGCGAGCGGCCTCGTGGTCTGCTGCCGGAAGTCGTCGGCCTCGTCGACCAAAGGCGCTGCCTCCGCGACCGGCGCAGCCCCGTACGGCAGCATCCCGGCCACCCGGAACCCGCCGCCGTCGGCCGGACCCGCGTGGCACATGCCGCCGACCAGGCGGGCCCGCTCGGCGAGCCCGGTCAGTCCCTGGCCGCCGCTCACCACGTCCGCGGCGGGCCCTTCCGACGGCTCCTCGTTGAGGATCTCCACGACGAACGTGTCGGGTTCGTAGCGCAGTTCGACGCCGATCGACGCCCCCGGCGCGTGCTTGTAGGCGTTGGTCAGCGCCTCCTGCACGATCCGGTACGCGGCGTGGTCGGCGGCGGGCGCCAGGGACCGCTCCTCCCCGAGCCGGCGCAGCCCGACCGCGGTGCCGGCGGCCCGCGCCGCCTCCACGAGCCCCTCGATGCCCGCGATGCCCCGCGCCGCCTTGCCCGTCTCGTCCCCGGCCCGGGCGGGCGCCGGACCGCTCGGGGCCTCGATGCCGTCGCGGAGTATCCCGACGACCTCACGCAGTTCGTGCATCGCGGTCACCGACGCGTTCCGCAGGACGCCGACCACCTCGCGCTGCCGCTCGCCGAGCTCCCGGTCGACCTCGAGGGCGCCCGTGTGCACGGCGATCAGGGCCAGTTGGTGCCCGAGGCTGTCGTGCATGTCCTGCGCGATCCGCTGCCGCTCCCACAGCCGGGCCTGCCAGGCCACCATGGTCCGCTCGCGCAGCAGTTGGGCGTTGCGCTCCTGGAGCGCGTGCAGCAAGGTCCGCCGCTGGGTCCAGTAGCGGTGGGCGAGCCCGGGGGCCAGCGTGGTGCCCAGGTAGTACAGGGTCGCGATGAAGGCGACGAGGAGCAGCCGCTGCCGGTCCCCGGACTCCAGGAGCGTCCCCCCGACGTTCAGCACGAAGGCGGCGATGTACGCGGTCAGCGCGTGCCCGGCACCCACGATGTACCGGCCGGACGACCAGCCGACCACCAGCAGCAGCGGCCCCAGACCGGGCACGAAGGGCGTGAGTCCGGCGGCCACGACCAGCGTGCTCGCGGGGAGTCTCCGCCGCACCAGCGACAGCACGGCGGCACCGGCGGCGACCGCGGCCAGCCGCCACCCCTCGCCGCCCAGGAGCTCCTCGGTCCCGGCGGCGAGCAGCGCCACGACCACGGCCAGCGCCACCTCACCGGTGGTCCTGCGCCCCGACCACTGCCCGGGCACCAGGAACCAGGCCCACCCGTCGGCGATCCGGGCCCCGATCCGGCCCGCACCCCGACTCCCCGACTTCGCCATCTCGTCCACGCTCGCACCCTAGGCAGCGAACCCGGTCCCTGGCGCCTCTCTTTCGTAGCGCCCCCCGACGACCAAAGTCGCAGCCCTCCCATGATCGTTTCCGGTCACCGCGCACCGGCGAGTTGACTGATTTCTTTCTGGCGATCGATGCATAGGGAATCAAAGATTGATCCCCGTGTCTCCGTCCACTCGATACCGCGAGGGGCGATTCGTCGTCAATGGGGGAAATCTTGCTCAAGTTGAAAAAGCGGTCCATTGCCGCCGCTATAGGGATCGCCTGCGCATCGGCACTCATGTCGAGCCCCGCCCAGGCGAACGACTGGAACGTCTCTCCCAATGACTGCGTGGACGCCTACACCTTCAAGTTCCAGCTGTTCTACAACTCGAATTTCAATGGTTCGTGGACGAAGTTCGGATACAGCGAGGAGAACTTCGGCGCCGATGACGGCACCCCCGGCTACCTGAAGTTCCTCTTCTGTCCGAACCGTGGCGCCGGCAGCAATCAGGGCGTGAAGAACAACGCCGCATCGGCCCACAACCACAAGGACTACGGACGGGCCTGCATCGCCCGCGTCCACTTCAACAGCTACTTCAAGGGCGTCTACGACGACATCGCCGCGGACAACTACAAGAACCTGGTGAACACGTACAACGAGAACGCCTCGTTCGAATGGATGGGTTCGGGATGCTGAGCGAGAAGGAAATCACCGAAGGGCCGTCTTCCATGCGCAAGAGCAAGGCATTCAAGCCGACCGTCGCCGCACTCGCCGTGGCAGCCCTCAGCGGTGCCACGGTCGTCGGAATCGCCTCCTTCGACGAAAAGGAGAGCACGCCGCCCGCCTCTCCGCCGAAGGTCTCCGCTGCTTCCGCGGCGGAACTCTGGCGGACGCCGGAGGTCGCGCCGAAGGCGGACGACCCGTCCACCTGGACGCTGCCCATCCGCGCGTACCAGGTGAACGGCAACGACGTGAACCGCACCCTCCTCACCGCGGCCAAGGCCAAGAAGGCGGCGGCCTGCCTGGACCGCCTCGGCGTCGCCGCGCCGTTCGCCGCTCCGGAGTCCTGGGCCGAGGCGGCGCCCGCCGCGCACGCCGGACCCAAGAACGGCATGGACGTCCGGTACGGGGACCACGACCTCGCGAAGGTGTCGGCCTACGGCTACGGCTGGCCCGACGCCGCGCAGGCGGGGGCCCAGAGCGCCCGGTCCTCCCTCGGCGCCGACGCGGAGCTGAGCCCGGAGACCGAGCTGGCCCTCTACGGCCCGGGTGGCCGGAACGGGAACGCGGCGGCGGCCCGCACGGCCGCGGCCCCCACCGTGAACGGCAAGGCGGTGCCCGCCGCCGGCTGCGCCGGGGAGACCGAGCAGGCGCTCGTCGGGCGCACCCGTACGCCCGGTGTCCTGGACACCTCCGAGGACGCGATCACCAAGCTGGAGCGCCGGTCCTGGGACGGCATGCTCACCGACCCGCGGACGCTGGCGGTCTTCGCCAAGTGGTCGTCCTGCATGAAGACCAAGGGCTTCGACTACAAGGACCCGTGGGCGGCGAACGACGACCCGCGCTGGGCGCCGAGCGGCGGGAAGTCGGCCGAGGCCATCGAGACCGCCAAGGCCGACGTGACCTGCCGGAACGCCTTCGCCGTCTCGGAGACCATGCACACGGTCGAATCCGACTGGCAGAAGCGCCTCCTGAAGGAGAACCCGAAGGTGGCCGCCGACGCCCGGGGGTACACCCAGCGCGTCATGGCGCAGGTCGACGCGACGCTGGGCCGCTGAGCGGCCTGACCAGGTCCACCCAGACCTGCTGACCACGCCCGCCCACACCTGACCAGGCCCGATCAGGCCCGCCCACGCCTGACCGCACCCCTCACATGAAACGCGGGGTGCGACCCGCAGAGCCGGGTCGCACCCCGCCCCATAAACAGACTAAGCGTGCCGTTATCACCGACGTGACATACTCCCACCAGTCACCCTGGGTGACCGTCACGCCCTCCCGCCACCTGCCGCCTCGCACCCCACCACCCAAGCGACCCCCGCAGGGCCGACCTGAGGCCATCCCGCCGACCCGGCATTCCTCCCCGGGGACAACGCCCCAGGTGATACGCAACAAGTGCGCGTGTAAGGCGAGTTCACGACCCCATCCACGGGCGACGTGAAAATTCCGCCGCCCCGGGGCGCCGTCGACCCCTTCCACCCGAACTCGAGGCGAACAAGCACCCTCCGTGCGCGGAACACTCGCGCGCGTCGCACCCCCACTCCATATTGATCTTGAGAAGGAGACCGGCCAGGCGGTTTACTCCCGAGGAACGGATACGTGCAACGCGCATCGAATGGAACTTCCTCATGCCTGCCCAGAACCTTGTCCGAGACCGGGAGATGCTTCGCGGCAAACGTGTGGCCGTCGTCGCCGGCCCGGTTTCGCAGGAGGACGCCCTCTACCTGCGCACGGTGCCGCGGGCCCAGTGGTCGCTGACGGCCCTCCTCGAAGCCCTGACCGACTCGGGTGTCCACTGCGAGCACCTGGATCCGACGGCTCCCGACTTCGTCACGCGGATCACCGGATTCGACGCGGCATTCCTCAACGTCCACGGGCCCTACGGAGAGGACGGCCGCATTCAGGGCCTCCTGGACTTCCTCTCGGTGCCCTACACCTCGTCGGGCGTCCTCGCCAGCAGCGTCGGCATGGACAAGCTGGTCTCCAAAGCCGTCTTCGCGCACCTGGGCATCGCCACGCCCCGCAGCTCGCAGCTCCTGTCGCCGCAGACCGCCGTCGTCCCCGCGGACTTCCCGCTGCCCGCCATGCTGAAGGCGGTGGACGGCGGCAGCAGCGTCGGACTCCGCCTGATCGAGCGGAGCGACGAACTCGCCCCGGCCCTCGCGGACATGACGGAGCGCGGCTTCACCCGGTGCTTCCTGGAGGAGTACATCACCGGGCGGGCGATGACGATCAGCGTCGTCCCCTCCGACGACGGCCTGACGTGCCTGCCGCCGCTCGAATTCGTCACCAGCGCCGCCTACTACGACGAATCCACCAAACTCGGCGGCGCCGGCGCCCCGGCCATCGAGTACCGCGTCCCCGACGACCTCCCGGTGCACACCGTCAAGGAGATGGCCCGCGGCGCGGAAGCCCTGCACGCTTTCCTGGACTGCCGGGGCGCCATTCGCGTCGACTACATGGTCGACGCGGACGACGTCCCGTACGCGCTGGAGACGAACACCATTCCCGGCCTCCAGCGCCACAGCAACCTTCCCGTCTCCTGCGCCGAAGCGGGAATCTCCTACGACGAGCTCGTGATCGGGTTGCTGGCGGAGGCGGTGAAGCGGGCGACTCCCGCCCCCTGGACCGTGTCCTGATGCGAGCCGCCCTGCGCAGCCTCGAACTCCTGCCGTCGGACCCCGGACTCCGGCGCTTCGCGGCGGCCAACCTGGTGAACACCGTCGGCAGCGGCCTGTACCTCACGGGGAGCGCGCTGTTCTTCACCCGCGTCATCGGCCTGTCCTCGGGGCAGGTCGCACTCGGGCTCGGCACCGCCACGGCGGTCGGTCTCGCCCTCATGGTGGTGTGCGGGAAGCTCGCGGACCGCGTCGGGGCCAAGCCGGTCTACCTGGGGCTGCTGCTCCTCCAGGCCGCGGCCATGACGGGCTACGTGTTCGTGGACGGCGTCACGGGCTTCATGGTGGTCGCCGTGATCAGCGGCGTGGCCGACCGGGGCATCTCCGGGACGGTCGGCGCCCTGATCCACGTCGTCGCCCCGCCCGCCGAACGGCTCACCGCCCGCGCCCAGCTCCGTACCGCCACCAACGTCGGTCTCGGCTGCGGCACCCTGCTCGCGGGCATCGCCCTGTCCCTCGGCACGCCGACCGCGTACCGGGCCCTCATCCTGGGCAACGCGCTGCTCTTCCTCGTCGCCGCGGCGCTGGTCTCCCGGGTGCCCGCACGGGCACCGCTGAAGCGGGGCGGATCGGTCGGCGACGTGCCCGCCGCACGGACGCCCCGGCCGCTGCGCGACCGCGGCTACCTGGCCGTCACCGCCGCGAACGGGCTCCTCTCCCTGCACGTGAGCACGCTCTCCTTCGCCCTTCCGCTGTGGGTCGTCACGCGGACGTCGGCCCCCGCCTGGTCCGTCTCGCTGCTGGTGCTCGTCAACACGGTGCTCGTCGTGCTGCTCCAGGTCAGGGCCGGTCGCAGTGCGGCGACACTGCCCGCGGCCGTCCGCCAGGCGCGCAGGGCGGGCCTGCTCCTCGCCCTGTCGTGCGGCCTCATGTTCCTGACGGCGCACCTCCCGGGCGCGGCGGTCGTAGCGGTCCTGCTCCTGTGGGCCGTCGTCTTCACGCTCGGCGAACTGGCCCAGTCCTCCAGCGGGTTCTACTTCGGCTTCGAACTCGCCCCCGACACCGCGCAGGGCGCCTACCAGAGCGTCTTCGCGCTGGGCCCGGGCATCATGCGGAGCCTCGCGCCGGGACTCCTCTCCCTGGTCGTCCTCGACCACGGATCCGCCGGCTGGCTGTGGCTGGGCGCGCTGTTCACCGTCGCCGGCGTCCTCACCGCCGCCTGCGCCCGCCGAGCCGGCCACCGCCTGACCGCCGATCCGGCCGATCCGACCGATCCCGCCGACCCGGCCGATGCATCCACCCCGGTCGATCCCGCCGACGCGGTGCGTCCCGTCGGCGTTCCGACCGCCACAGGGAGCGCCGCATGACCCCTCACACCCCCCGCACCCCCCGCACACCGGGCACACCGGGCACACCGGGCACACCGACACCGCTCCTCCGGGAGCCGCTCGCCGTACGACGCTTCGGACAGCACTTCACCCCGGAGGAGATCGCGGATCCCGACGCCGTGTGGCCGTCCGACGGACCGCACGAGTGGGGGGAGCGGTGCTGCGGACTGGCATGCCTGCGCATGCTGCTCGACTTCCACGGTCTCGCCGTGCCCGACCGGCTCCCCCTGCTGCACCACGGCCTCGCCCTCGGCGCGCACACCCCCCAGGGGTGGCTGCACGCGGGCCTGGTCCGCCTGGCCGCCGCGTACGGACTCCAGGGCCACGCCTCGCCGTTCGGCGGCCCCGAGCCCCTCCAGGAGCTCGCCGCGGCCGGCACCCCGTCGATCGTCTCGTGCTCGTTCCGCTTCCCCGAGGACGGCCGCAAGGGCGGCCATCTGGTGCTGTTCACCGGCGAGTTCGACAAGGACGGCGAGGTGTACGCCGGCTTCGCCGATCCCTCGCGCTGGGGAGCCGACCACACGGCCGTGCCCGCGGCGCGCTTCTGGTCGAGCTGGACGGGGCGCGCCGTCGTCCTCACTCCGGTCGGGGAGAGCGCCGCATGAACGTCACCCTGACCCGTAACCTCGCGGACGTCCCGCGCGCAGAGTGGGACGCCCTCGCCGGCGGATCGTTCTACGCCGGACACGACTGGGCCGCCTACCAGGAACTCGATCCGCACGCACGCGCGTACTACGTCCTCGTCCGCGACGGGGACGGGGACGGGGACGGCGCGCTGGTCGCCGCCGCGAGCGCCTATCTCGTGGCGCGCGAGAGCAGCGGCCGCTACCGGCCCTCCACCGTGTTCCCGGACCTCGGACTCGCGCAGGACGGACCGGTCCTGCTCGTCGGGAACCGGCGGGGCCACGCCAACCGACTCCTGCTCGACCACTCCCACCCCCACGCGGACAGGGCGCTCGACCAGCTGGTCGCGGCGGTCGACCGGCTCGCGGCCGACGAGGCCGACGGCCACGCGTGGTGGCTGTACCTCGGCGAGGAGGACACCCGACGGCTGCTGCCGTACGCGCGTCTCCCCCGGCCCAGACTGCTCGCCGCCGACTGCGCCATCGGCCTGCCCGGCGACGGCTTCGACGACTACCTGGCCGCCGCCACCGGCAACCAGCGCCGCCAGATCCGCAAGGACCGGCGCACCTTCCTCGAAGCCGGCTACACCTACCGGGCCGAGGCCTTCCGGGACGTCTGGCGCCCCATGGGCCCGCTCATCGCCTCCCACCAGAGCCACCACGGCCACCAGGCCGCCGACGAGGCGATGACGGAGCTGATGCGGCAGCAGTCCGAGACCTGCGGGCGCACCGCGACGGTGCACACCTGCGGCCGCGGCCCCGCCATGGTCGGCTGCGCCCTGACCTTCGCCACGTCGACGCAGATCGCCGCCCGGGCGTACGGCTTCGACCACTCGCGGGGCGCGTCGGCCGCCGAGTACTTCGAGCTGTTCTACTACCGGCCCATCGAGCAGGCGTACGCGGTGGGCGTCCGCGAGGTGCACCTGGGCATCGGCACCCTCCAGCCCAAGATCCGCCGGGGCGCGCGCGTCCTGCTGCTCTGGGGCCTCGTCACGGGCGCGGACCTGCCGGCCGCGGACGACGGCGCCGCGGCCGTCCTCAACCGCGACGAGTGGGAACGGACGGCCGCGCAGCTCGGGGACCGCCCGGACGCCCTCTCCGACACCCTGCTGCCCCTCGCCCTCGCATGACCGGCGCCGGCCGCACGCGCCGGCGCCCTTCCCCGCCACGTTCGCATCCACGCGCAGGAGCGCCCTGCGCCCGTTCCCTTCGGAAGGACCCTCCCGTGGGAAACTCATGGCTCGTCTCAGTCGAGCTCCACACCCTGCCCGGCGGCGCCCGTGAGCTCGCGTCGGCCGGCGACCGGCTGACCGCTCCGAGTCAGCAGTTCCTGGCCGCCGCACGCGCGCGTGGCCACCGCACCGCGGTGGTCGCGGCCGACCGCTCGTTCTACGGATCGGCCTTCGACGACCTGGTGGACGCCTGGCTCATCACGGACACCAGCAGCCCGGAGCACGTGGGCCGCATGCTCGTGGCGCTGAGCGGCGAGGTCGCCGCCGTCCACAGCTCCGTGGACAGCTTCGTCGGCGTCGCGGCGAGCGTGGCCCGCCAGTACGGCCTCCCGGGGCCCGCCCCGGACGGAGCCGCCATACGCCGCGACAAGTCCGCCGCCAGGGCCGCTATGGCACGCGCGGGCGTGGAGGACGTCCGCTGGGCCACGCAGCCGGCCGACGCGGAGGCCCCGTCCTCGCCGATCGGCTACCCGTGCGTCGTCAAACCGGTGGACGGCGCGTCGAGTTGGGACGTCGCCCTGGTCGAGAGCGACGAGCAGGTGGCCGCCGTCGCCCGCAGCCACATGGCACGGTCGTACGGCCGCGGTGTCCGCCCCCGCAGGACCCTGCTGTTCGAGGAGGTCCTCAACGGCCCGGTGTTCAGCGCGGAGGGCTTCGTCGACGCCGACGAACTGACCGTCTTCGGCTACTCGGACCGTGTCATGACCGAGCCGCCGTACTTCGTGGAGCTGGCGCTGCGCTTCGCCGCCGAGCCCCCCTGCCCCGGCGCCGAGGACTTCGTACGGGACACGCTCCGGGCGCTGGACTACGACTTCGGCCCCTTCCACCTGGAGTTCGTCCTCACCGAGGACGGCCCCCGCCTGCTGGAGACGAACGCCCGCCTCGTCGGCGCCGGCATGCAGCAGGCCATCGGCTACGTGTCCGGCCTGCGGCCCGCCGAGGTCGTCGTGGCGAAGCTGACGGGCGCGGCCGTGCCCGCCCTCACGCCGAGCGGAGCGGTGACCGAGCTGCGCATCACGTCCCCCGTGACGGGCCGTCTCCGCGGCGTCACGGGCCTCGACGCGGCCGCGGCGGCACCCGGCTGCCGCTCCGTCGGCATGTACGTGGAGCCGGGCGAGGCCGTCAGCGCCGACGTGCACAGCAACAGTCAGCGGGTCGGCTACGTCCAGGCCGTCGGCGAGACCCGGGAGGACTCGTACCGCAACGCCCTCGCCGCGGCGGCGCACATCGAGCTGGACGTGGACCCCGACGCGGTCTGACGGCCCGCCGCACACCGTGCGGACTCCCGAGGGCCAGGGGCGCGCCTCCTGGCCCTCGGGAGCACCGGAGCGGCGGAAGCACCGGAAGCGGCAGAAGCGGCGTACGTCACACCTCGCGGCCCGAAGAGCCCGCGGCCGGAACACCCTTCGGTCCCCGGACCACCGGTCCGACCTGCGGGTACAAAG
>NZ_JBHJQI010000211.1:0-9791 GCF_042262805.1 Streptomyces sp. NPDC056361 | reverse complement strand
CGGGGCGGGGCCGGGGCCACCGCCCCGGGCCGGCCGGGTCGGGCCGGACCGAGGGGGTCGGGATCAGGTGGTGTACTCCGAGTTGAGCCGGACGTACCCCTCGGTGAGGTCGCAGCCGTACACGGTGAAGGACCCGTCGGCGATGCCGAGGTCGACGCCGATGATCACCTCGTCGCCCTTCAGGTGCTCGGCGACGGCGTCGCGCAGTGCGTCCTCGTCCGCGGAGCCCCGGGCGCTCGGCGGGTAGACCTCGACGTCCCCGAAGCGGACGGTGACCCGCTCCTGGTCGATGTCGGTGTCCTCGGAGCACTTGCCGATCGCCATCGTGACGCGACCCCAGTTGGGGTCGCAGCCGTGCACGGCGGTCTTCACCAGCGGGGAGTTGACCACGGCCTTGCCGACGCGCTTGGCCTGGGCGTCGTCGCGGGCGCCGGTGACCTGGACCTCGATGAGCTTGCTCGCGCCCTCGCCGTCGCTCGCGATGTCCTTCACCAGGGCGAGCGCGACGGTGTACAGCGCCTGCTCGAACTCCGCCGGATCCACCTCCCCGGCAAGGCCGTTGGCGAACAGCGCCGCCGTGTCGCTGGTGGAGGTGTCGGTGTCGATGCTGACCGCGTTGAAGGTCCGGTCCATGACCCGCCGGAAGATCCGGTCCTGCTCCTCGGGGTCGAGCCGGGCGTCCGTGGCGAAGAACGTCAGCAGCGTCGCCATGTCGGGCTCCATCATCCCGACGCCCTTGGCGATGCCCGTGAGGGTGGCGCCGCCGACCCGCACCGAGACCTCCTTGGGCCGGGTGTCGGTCGTCATGATGGCGCGGGCCGCCCGGTCGAAGCCGCCCTCGGGGAACGGCAGCGCGAGCGTCTTGAGGTGCCGCCTGATCGACTCCATCGGGTACTGACGGCCGATCACCCCGGTCGAGGCGATGAGGAGTTCGTCCTCCGGGACGCCGAGGGTGCGCGCGACGGACTCGCGCACCTCGCGCGCGTTGGCCTCGCCCTCGAGGCCGGTGGCGACGTTCGCGTTGCGCGCGACGACCACGACCCCGTGGGCCCGGCCGTCGGCCGCCGCCTCGCGGCTCAGCAGGACGCTCGGTCCGGCGAACCGGGAGCGGGTGAAGACCGCGCTCACCACGGCCGGGGCGGTGGAAGCGAGCACGGTGAAGTCGTCCCGGCCGTCGTCGGCCAGTCCCACCGGTGCCGTGTGGGTGACGAATCCCCGCGGTGCGCGCGGTGTGGGCTCGGACATGAAGGCGTCTCCTGTCACGCGGATGGCGGGGCGACGGCGGTGTCCGTCGCCCTACCGCATCATTTCCAGGTTCACAGCATATCTATGCATGCAATTCCGTCCGGGCGTGCCATCGCGCCCCGGCGCCGAAAGGGCGGCGGGGCGCGACCGGACGTGCGGGAAGATCACCGGCGAGGCGTGAAGGAGACGACGTCGCCCGCGCGCTCGCCGCCGGAGAGCTGACCGTTGCGCTCGGTGCGGATGTAGACGCGGTGCAGCCAGCGGTCCTCGCCGTCCCAGCGCGGGCTGAACGGCGTACGGGCGTGCGTGGTGCGGAAGTTGTCGATGATCAGCACGTCGCCCGGTTCGAGCTTGACCCCGACCGTCACGTCGTCGAGGGCCTGCGACAGGGCGGCGACGGCCTCCTTGTCGCGCGGGTCCTCCGGCGCGAGCAGCTCGCGGTCGTACCCGAGGAACGGGTCACCCTCCTCGCCGTACAGCGGCTTGACCTCGGCTATGGCACCCGGGTCCTCCTCGCCGCCGCGGAAGGCCACGTCGACGCAGCACGGCATCCGGCGGTCGAAGAGCCGCGCCCGCGTCCGCTCGTCGAGCAGCGGCAGCGCCTTGCGGACCGAACCGACCAGCGTCTCGGCCCGGCGCTCGTGGTCGGCCCGGGAGCAGGCGAGCATGACGTAGTTCGGCTGGAGGACGTGGTACGCCATCTCCGTGTGGAACTCCAGCGTGGTCTCGGAGGTCTCCGAGGACAGGTAGTGCGCGCCGGGCGACGGGTACACGTCGTGGTAGACCGTGCCGGAGCGCAGCTCCTGGTACCCGGTGTGCAGACCGAGCCGGCGCCCGGCCAGGGCGAGCATCGCCTCCATGACGAACAGCGGGCGGTCCAGCGGGGCCGGGGTGGTGGTGGGCGTGTCGGGCAGTTCGGACGGGTCGACGGGCAGCCCGCGCAGCAGCAGGTAGCCGTCCGTGTTGCCGGCGGCGTTGAACGAGTCGAGGGCGGCGGACAGCCCCTTGGGCAGGTCCTCGGCGAGACCCCCCGCCTGGGCGAGGAAGTCGTACAGGTCCGCGCGCGGGACCTGCGGGAGCCGCCCCGCGAGGCCGAGCAACTCCTCGCGGAAGGGCGTGCAGTCGATGATCGGAGAAGTCATGGCGCCGTGTCTCCTTCTACTTCTGGATCCGATGGGCGCGGGCGTACTGGTAGAGCATTTCCGCGCCGATTTCCGTGGCGAGCACGGAGGTGATCCCGCCGTGGTCGTAGAGCGGGGACACCTCCATCACGTCGAAGCCGACCGGCTTGAGGTCCCCCACGCAGCGCAGCAGCCCGAGCACCTCGCGGGAGCTGAGGCCGCCGGGTGCGGGCGTGCCCGTCCCGGGGGCGAAGGCCGGGTCGACCACGTCGACGTCGACGGACACGTAGACGGGCCGGCCCTTGATCCGCTCGCGGACGAGGTCGGCGGTGCCGCGCACGCCCAGCTCCGAGAACTCGTCGGCGGTCACCACGCGCACTCCGTTGTCGCGGGCGTAGTCGAGCGAGTCCGGCTTCGGGTTGTGTCCGCGGATGCCGATCTGGACCATGGCGTGGGGATCGATCAGCTTCTCGTCGATCCCGTGCCGGAACGGGGTGCCGTGGTGGTAGAGGCCGCCGTAGAAGGCGGGGTTGGTGTCGGAGTGCGCGTCCAGGTGCAGCACGGCCACCGGACCGTGCTGCTCGGCGACGGCGCGCAGGGCGGCCACGGTCAGCGAGTGGTCGCCGCCCAGCATCAGGAAGGCCGCGTTGGCCTTCAGGAGGTGGGACAGGTGCTTCTGCGCCGTGTCGATCGCGATGTTCATGTCGAACGGGGTCAGGTCCATGTCCCCGGCGTCGACGCAGTCGATCAGGTCGAAGGTGCCGGGGCCGCGGTCGATGCCGACCCCGTGGATGAGCCCCGACTCGTTGCGGATCGCCCGCGGGCCGAACCGGGCGCCCGGACGGTAGCTGGTGCCGCCGTCGTACGGGGCCCCGATCACCACGACGTCGCGGCCGCGGGGGTCCCGGTCGTGCGGCAGCCGCATGAACGTGGGTATCTGCGCGTAGCGGGGTGAGACGTGCGAGTCGATGCGCTCCACGGCTTCAGCCACCCTCCTGGAAGTCGACGACGGACGGGAACGAGGCCCGGTGGTCCCGGGCGCTCATGCCGCCCCGCGGGCGAAGCGCTCGGCCACGGACCGCACCGCGTCGGCGGTGCTCACCTCGGAGGGGTGGCGGCCCGCCACCACGGTCTGGTCGAAGAGTTCGCGGACCACGTGCCGCTTCGCCTCCCGGACGGACCGCTCCGCGAACCCCTGCTCCCTCAGCAGCAGGGAGAACGACGACGTGGTGCCCGAGCCCTCGTGGACGCCGAGCTTGGGCCGCGTGACGGTCTCCTCGGGCAGCGCGTCCGCCATGGCGGCGCGCAGCACCCACTTGTCGCGTCCGTACCGCCGCTTGAGCCCGGCCTCCAGGGAGACGAGCAGGTCGAGGACGTTCCGGTCCCAGTACGGGTGGGTCGTCCAGTGGCCGCCGAGCAGGGACAGCACCGGGGACATCTCGTTCAGGCCGTCGAAGGTGGCCATGTCGTACGCCACGGCCGTGTCCAGGTTCGGCAGCCGGTCCTCGCGGTGCATGCCCGCGAGCGGGATGTCCGCGCCGTATCCGGTGAGGATCCGGCGGGCCGGCCCGCCGAGTTCGCGGTAGAGCGCGACCAGCGGCAGCAGGTACTCGATGATGTCCGGGTCCACGGACTCCGAGGCCCACACCGCGTACGGGAGCTGGGCCAGCAGGTCGGCGGTGGGCACGGTGATCTCGCGGTGCGCGGTGCCGAGGTGGTCGACGACGGCGCGGGCCTGGGCGAACTCGTCCGAGGTGTCGGTGCCCATGGACACCGTGTCGAGCGCGCCGGCCGCCCGGTGGGCGCAGGCCGCGACGCCGGAGGAGTCGATGCCGCCGGACAGCACCACCAGGGGCGTGTCGCCGGTCGGGACGCGGACCGCGACGGCCTCGTCGAGGGCGGCGCGCACGGCCGCCACCGCCTCGTCCTCGGGCACGATCCGCCGGGACAGCGGGGGCCGCCAGACGGGGTGGGCCTCGACCGTGCCGGACTCCAGGTCGGTGTCCCACACGGTGCCCGCCGGCACCTGGTAGACGTCCGGCAGGCCCGGCACGCGCCGTGCGTCGGCCAGCGGGAAGCCCCGCGGGTGGCGGTGCTGGGACAGGGTCTTGGCCTCGGTGGAGGCGGTGACCTCGCCGGGCGTCACGCGCGCGTACAGCGGTATCGAGCCCGCGTGGTCGGTGGCGAGGAGGACCCGGCGGCCGGTGGCGACCACGGCCGCGAAGCGCCCGTTGAGGAGCCGGAAGGCGTGCGGTCCGTAGTGGCGCAGCAGCTGCAGGAGCAGCTGCGCGTCGCTCTCCGGTTCCGGCCCGGGGGGCAGGACGGAGTGCAGGGCCTCGCGGTTGTAGAGCTCGCCGGCCAGCAGCACGGCGGTGTCCGCGTCCCGGGCCTGGGCGCCCTCGGGTGCGGTCTCGGGCCCGTGCACCAGGACCGCGGAGAGGTTCTGGTCGGGCAGGGACGTGTGGATGTCGGTGAGGCTGCCGAGGGCGGCGAACGCCGCGCGGGGCACCCGGCCCCCGCCCGAGCGGGCGGAGGCCAGGAACCCGTGGGCAGCCGGCAGCGCCGGTGCCTTCACGGTCAGATGCTCAGGGCGCCGAAGCCGCCCGGCTGGAAGTCGTAGGAGATGGGGACTTCGATCAGGAAGGGGCGGCCCAGCTCGGCGCCCTTGCGCAGGGCGGCGAGGAGTTCGTCGCGGTCCGTCGCCTTGGTCGCCTCGACGCCGTTGGCCTCGGCGAGGGCGACGAAGTCGACGCCGGTGAACTTCACCGCGGGGTCGTGGCTGCGGTGGTGGCCGATGTTCTGGTAGAGCTCGATGAGGCCGTTGGTGTCGTTGTTGACGACGACGGTCACGATCGGCAGGTTGAGCCGGGCGATGGTCTCCAGGTCGGCGCTGTTGGAGTGGAAGCCGCCGTCGCCGGCGATGAGGAAGGTGGGCTCGTCCGGGCGGGCCATCTGGGCGCCCATCGCGGCGGGGATGCCGTAGCCGAAGCTGGAGCAGCCGGCCGAGGTGAGGAAGCCGAAGGGCTGGTCGGCACGGGCGAACAGCACGCCGTAGTGCCGGAAGAAGCCGATGTCGGAGACGATGGTGCCGCGGCCCTCGCCGGCGACCTCCGCCATGACCGTGTTCATCGAGTCCATGACCTGGTGGACCCGCATGCCGTCGTCGTAGGCCTCCGGGTCGGCGAGGAACTCGGCGATCCGGGCGCGCAGCGGGGCGATGTCGTGCCGGTCCTTGGCGGCGAGCCCGGCGGTCGACGCGTCGAGGTGCTCGACGAACGCCAGCACGTCGGTGACGACGTCGACGTCCGGCCGGTACACGCGGGGGACCGGGTTGGCGGTGGGCGAGACGCGGACGGTCTTCTTCTCGGCGCCCTTCTGCCACATGGAGGGACGCAGGTCCTCGGCGTAGTCGTAGCCGAGGGTGAGGATGAGGTCCACGGGGGAGAACAGGGTGTCCAGGGCGGGGAAGTTGAGGATCCCGTCCATGTAGCCGGTGACGGCCCCGTAGTTCAGCTCGTGGCCGTGCGGCAGGATGCCCTTGGCGATGTACGTGGTGATGACGGGGACGTTCAGCCGCTCCGCGAGGGCGCGGATGGCGGGCACCGCGCCGGAGCGGATGGCGGCGGCGCCGACCACCAGGACCGGGTGCTCGGCGTTCACGAGCAGCTCCGCGGCCTCCTCGGCGGCCTTCTCCCAGCCGTCCGCGACCGCGCCGATCGGCTTGGCGGGGGTGCGGGCCGGCGGGTTCGGCGCGGAGGTGTCGATGCCCTCGCTGGAGCCGAGCAGGTCGACGGGGAGGGAGATGAACGACGGGCCCACCGGCTCGGTCATCGCGGCGGTCACCGCGGAGTCCACCAGGTCGGTGATCTCGTGGGGGCGCTGGAGCTCGACGGCGTACTTGGTCATCGGCTCGGCGATCTTGACCAGGTCGAGGCACTGGTGGGTGTCGTTCGGGAAGATGTCGTGGGACTCCGACTGGGCGGCCAGGGCGATGACCGGCGAGCGGTCCAGGATCGAGGTGGCGATGCCGGTGGACAGGTTCGTCATGCCCGGGCCGAGGGTGGCCCAGCAGGCCTGGGGGCGGCCGGTGATGCGGGCGAGGACGTCGGCGGCGACACCGGCGGTGAACTCGTGCCGGGTGAGGACGAAGTCGATCCCCTCGACCTCGTCGAAGAGGATCGACGCGGCCTCACGGCCGACGACGCCGAACACCTTGTCCACACCGTGCTCGCGCAGCCGGGACAGAAGCGCGTGCGCGGTGGTCGGTTCGGTGCTGGGGCCGGTCGATACACGGGACATGGAGTCTCCAGAGTCGGTCGGAAGGGCGATGTCGCCACCCTGATCGGGCCTCCTCTTCGTGTCCTCTCCCGGTCGTATCGCGGGGACCGGGCGGAGAGCGGGAGAAGAAGGGGCGCGGTTCGGGGGGAGAGGGACCGGGTCCCGGACGTCCGTGCGACCGGTTGCGATCCGGACAGTTCCCGCTCACGGGAACGGGAGTTCGGGGGGATATCTTCAGTGGACTAGTCCACTTAGCGTTCTCCGGGATGCCCTCTTTCGTCGCCTCTCTATGCTCCGTATCGCGGGGTTCCCGGCGGGTGGGCCCCGCACTGTCAGCCTTTTTCCGGCGACTCGCCCAAGGCCCCGATGGTTCCCCATTCTTGCGCCTTTCACGATTTCTTCACTTGTGCCGCTGTCCTGAAATGCTCGTGTGGACGGTGGCGTAAAACTCGGGTCCGCATAATCTCGACATCATGGCTAGCTATCGAAATCAGGACGGCTTACACCGCACTCGCCGGGGGCGCTCTCGCGGCTCTTCCGTCATCGCGACCTGCGTCGTGCTGGCGGCGGTCGCGGGAGTCGGATACTGGGGTTATTCCACTCTGTTCAAGGGCGCCGCGGGCGACTCGGAGGACCCGAAGGTCGCGGCGGCGACGAAGGCGATGACGGCCTTCCTCGACGCCTGGGAGGCGGGCGACGCCGGGCGGGCCGCGCGCCTGACGGACACGCCGGACGGCGCCGAGTCGCTGATCAAGTCCGTGATGACCAACCTGAAGCCCGCCACGACCCGGATCGACGCGGGTGACGGGGAGCGGAAGGACGCGAAAGTACTTGTTCCGTTTACCGTGACGATGGACATACCGGGAGCCGGCGCCTATTCCTGGAAGTCGAAGGCCGACGTGGTCGAGTCCGGCAAGGAGTGGAAGGTCGAATTCCGCACGGAGATGATCCACCCGGACATGGTCCCCGGGCAGACCCTCGCCCTCGACGCCCGCGACCGGGCCGCCGTCCTCGACGCCGAGGGCCGGGAGCTGAAGGCCGCTTCCCTCGTCGGCTCCGTCGACCCGCAGACCGGCAAGGGCGTCTCCGGCCTGGAGGCCCGCTACGACAAGCAGCTGGCCGGCGGCTCGGGCCAGGGCAAGTCGGTCGTCGTGGTGGACCGCGCCTCCGGCCAGCCGGTCAAGACCCTCTCCGGCGGCGGGGAGGCCCAGGGCAAGCCGGTGCGCACGACCATCGACCCGAAGGTCCAGGAGGCCGCCGCGGCCGCCCTGGAAGGCGTCACCAAGAACGCGGCCGTCGTCGCGATCGACCCCACCAACGGCCACATCCTGGCCGCCGCGAACAAGCCCTCCGGGATGAACCGCGCCCTGGAAGGCCGTTACCCGCCCGGCTCGACCTTCAAGGTGGTCACCGCCGCCGCCCTGCTCAAGCAGGGCATGAAGCCCTCGGACCGCGCCGACTGCCCCAAGTTCGCCAACGTCAACGGCCAGCGCTTCGAGAACCAGGACCAGTTCGTCCTGCCGCCCGGATCCACCTTCCGGGACAGCTTCGCGCACTCCTGCAACACCTTCTTCGTCGACTCCCGCGCCAAGCTGCCCGGCGCCGGCCTGCACGAGGCCGCCCAGGCCTTCGGCATCGGCGGGGCCTGGGACGTCGGCACCATCACCTACGACGGCAGCGTCCCGGTCTCCAACAGCGACAACGACAAGGCCGCGTCCACCATCGGACAGGCCAGGGTGCAGGCGTCCCCCCTGGTGATGGCCTCGATCGCCGCCACCGTCAAGGAGGGCGTCTTCAAGCAGCCCGTCCTCGTGCCGGACGCCGTGCGCAAGAAGTACGAGGCGCCCGCCCGTCTGGACGCCGGCGTCGTCGACTCCCTGCGGGGCATGATGCGCGCGACCGTCACCATCGGTGCCGGCAAGGCCCTCAGAGGCATTTCCGGTGAACCGCACGCCAAGACGGGCACCGCCGAATTCGGCACCGAGACCCCGCCGCGCACCCACGCGTGGATGATCGGATACCAGGGCGACCGGAACCTCGCCTGGGCCGTTCTCCTGGAGGACGGCGGGTCGGGCGGCCGCGACGCGGGTCCCATTGCAGCCAAGTTCCTGAAAAATCTGACGAAGTGACAGTCGAGGTCGACTGCGGTGAGTTTTCAGCCAGGAGACGTTCTCCGCACTCACCGCGTTCTCCTCAATCGCCTAGGATCAGCGCCCGCACGTCCAAGGAATGGCAAGTACTGGCCAAACGAAAACGCATCCAGCCACGCCCGCCCCATTCCGACAGGGGCTTGGCTCGTCTTCGACGGGGGAAGTTAAGCCATGAGTACGTGGAATGAGGCGACGATCCGGCTTCTCGGCCCGGTGGCCCTCGTGCAGGAGGGTGAGCCGGTACCCATGCAGGGCCAGCGGCAGCGGCGATTCCTCGCCGCCCTCGCCCTGCGAGCCGGACAGGTCGTCTCCAAAGAAGCGATCATCGAGGACTCCTGGGACGGCGAGCCGCCGCTCACCGTCACGGGGCAGCTGCAGACCTCGGTCTGGATGGTCCGCAAGGCCCTGACCCAGGCCGGTCTCGCCCGCGACGTGATCCGTTCGCACGACCGCGGCTACGAACTGAGGGCGCCGCAGGAATCCATCGACCTCTTCGTGTTCCGGGACGCGGTACGGGCGGCCCGGGACCTGCACCAGCGCGGCAAGCACAAGGACGCCGCCGAACGGCTCGACTCGGTGCTCGCCCTGTGGCGGGGCCCGGCCCTCGCCGACGTCACGTCGAGCCGGCTCCGCCTCAAGGCCGAGTCGCTCCAGGAGGAGCGCACCGCGGCGGTCGAACTCCGCGCCCAGGCGGACCTCGGCCTCGGGTACTACACCGAGGCGATCAACCGCCTGTCGGGACTGGTCGACCACGATCCGTTCCGGGAGGACCTGTACGTCAAGCTCATGATGGCGTACTACGCGGAAGGCCGTCAGGCCGACGCGATCCAGGTCTTCCACCAGGCCAAGAAGATCCTGCGCGAGCAGATCGGGATCAACCCCGGTGTCCCCCTGACGAAGGTGATGCAGGCGATTCTGCGTCAGGACGAGCACTACCTGAAGGTCGGCTGCGTCAAGGGGTGACGTCCCCGCCCCACGGGCCCCCGTTCCTCGCCGC